>CALECM010000001.1 GCA_937949745.1 uncultured Bacteroidales bacterium
GTTGCTAAGGTTCTTATTTACCCTGAAATGCGATAAAAATAATTCCGGTATTTTTATATGGAGAGAAATAAAATCTGGAAGAAAGTTATTTTCCCGGAAGTAATTTGTAAAATTCTCACAAAAGATGTTCTTAAATACAATGTCGATAGTATATTATCCATAAGTGATATTGACAGGATGAAGATGGGGATATTACGCTTCGCATGTGGGAAAAAATTATTATTTTTGTAGATTGTTTAACGATAAAACTTCTATTATGGAAAAGGAAAAAATGAATGCCGAAAAACTAAAAGTACTCAATACAACTTTAGAAAAACTGGAAAAAACCTTTGGCAAGGGAGCCATTATGAAACTGGGAGATTCTCCCGTTGAAAATATAGAAGTGATTTCCACCGGTTCCATCGGACTGAATCTGGCGTTGGGCGTAGGAGGTTTGCCGAAAGGAAGGGTAGTGGAAATATTCGGACCGGAATCTTCCGGAAAAACGACACTGGCCCTTCACGCCGTGGCTGAAGCCCAGAAAAGCGGAGGTATAGCGGCGTTTATCGATGCGGAGCATGCTTTTGATCGTTTTTACGCTGAAAAATTGGGTGTGAATACGGAAGAGTTATTGATATCGCAACCGGATAACGGAGAGCAGGCTTTGGAAATTGCCGATAATTTAATACGGTCCGGCGCTATAGACATTATTGTTATAGATTCCGTGGCGGCCCTTACACCCAAAAGTGAGATTGAAGGCGATATGGGAGATTCCAAAATGGGACTTCAAGCCCGTTTAATGTCCCAGGCATTAAGAAAACTGACTGGTACAATCAGTAAAACCGGTTGTTGTTGTATTTTTATTAATCAGTTACGCGACAAGATCGGGGTTATGTTCGGTAATCCTGAAACCACGACAGGTGGTAATGCGCTTAAATTCTATTCTTCCGTAAGACTTGATATACGCCGGGTTTCCCAATTAAAAGACGGTGATCAGGCTTCCGGTAACCATGTTAAGGTAAAAGTGATTAAAAATAAAGTGGCTCCTCCGTTCCGTCAGGCTGAGTTCGATATTCTTTTCGGTGAAGGTATTTCCCATGAAGGTGAACTGGTAGATTTAGGTGTGGAGTATAATATAATCAAAAAAGCCGGATCCTGGTTTTCATACGGAGATACGAAATTAGGACAGGGAAGGGATGCCGTTAAACAATTACTGCTCGATAATCCTGATCTGGCTGATGAAATCGAAGCTAAAATCGTTGAAGCCGTAAAATAATAAAATTAAGCTAATGAGAAAAAGAAGTTTTTGGATAATAAGTTTTTTCATCATTATATTTGCATTCGGTTCCTGTAAAAACGATAGTGGAAAATATCAGGGTTTGCCCCAGGAATTAGTAGAATTAAGCCGGCAAATTGATCGAAATCCCAAAAATGACAGGTTATACTATGACCGTGCTTCATATTACTATAAAAGAAGTAAAATTGAAGAAGCTATGGCGGATATCTTAACTGCCATAAAACTTGATCCGGAAAAGTCAATCTATTATATCTTACTTTCCGATATTTATTTTGCTCAACGTGAGACAGATTTGACAGAAGAGACTCTTCAGAAAGTAATTGCGATGGACCCGGACAATAACGAGGCAAGGTTGAAATTAGGGGAACTTTACTTTCATTTAAAAATGAAAGATGAAAGTATGCAGGTTCTTGATGAAGCCGTGCAACGACAGCCCCATAATCCTAAGGCCCATCTGATGAGGGCTTTCCTCATGAAAGAACTTCAGGATACTACGGGCTATTTAAGGATGTTGCAATTGACGATAGACCAGGATCCCAAAGAAGTGAAAGCATTCCTGGAATTAGGATATTTCTATCAGCAAACACTCAATCCCCTTGCAATTCAATATTACAGTAATGCCCTACAGGCCGATCCTAATAATGTGGAAATAAATTATAATCTCGGAAAATTATTTCAGGATCTGGGAGATATTGAAAGGGCAACAGAACAATATCAGATCCTTTTGCAGATCAGCCCCAGGAACAAGTTGGCCCTTAATAATCTGGGATATATAAAATTAGTGCATGAAGACCAGTATAATGAAGCGGTCCAGTATTTTAATCAGGCTATCGACGAGGATCCTGTTTTCATAAATGCCATAGCCAATCGCGGAATTGCCTATACTTATTTAGGAGAATATGAATTGGCCCAACAGGATTTCCAACATGCCCTGAGTATAGATCCTAATTTTGAACCGGCTATCAGTGGATTGAATCACCTGGATAAGATGAGATAATATTTCATGATGAATTCTAATTTAGATCCTTCGCTTAAAAGATTGTCGGTAGCTGAAAAAGAATATGAGCAGGCTATACGTCCCAGTGATTTCGATAATTTCTTCGGACAGGAGAAAGTGATAGAGAATATTATAGTCTTTGTCAAAGCTGCGAAGGGCAGGGGGGAAGCTTTGGATCACGTATTACTGCACGGTCCACCGGGCTTGGGTAAAACTACTCTTTCGCATATTATTGCCAATGAGATGGGAGTAAACATTAAGATTACTTCCGGTCCTGTGATCGACAAACCTGGCGAATTAGCCGGGTTACTTACAAATCTGGAGCCCAATGATGTGCTTTTTATAGATGAAATACACCGTTTATCTCCTGTAGTGGAAGAATATTTGTATTCGGCTATGGAAGATTATAAAATCGACATTATGATCGATTCGGGGCCGAATGCAAGAAGCGTTCAAATTTCACTTAATCCTTTTACCCTGGTTGGAGCTACAACCCGCTCAGGTTTACTCACGGCGCCGCTACGTTCGCGCTTTGGGATCAATTTAAGACTACAATATTACAATTCTGATATTCTGGCTCAGATCATCACACGGGCTGCTTCGATCTTAAAAATAGAGATCCATCCGGAAGCTACCCTGGAGATAGCGCGCAGAAGCAGGGGTACTCCCAGGATCGCCAATCTACTTTTACGAAGAGTCCGTGATTTCGCCCAGATAAAGGGTGACGGTATTATCAGGTATGATATTACGCAAATAGCCCTTTCAGCCCTTAATGTAGACGAACATGGATTGGATGAGATGGATAATAAAATTTTAACCACAATAATAGAAAAATTCAAGGGCGGTCCTGTCGGACTGACCACTATAGCCACAGCAGTCGGAGAAGATGCCGGAACAATTGAGGAGGTTTATGAACCTTTCCTTATCCAAAATGGTTATATCGTAAGGACTCCTCGGGGTAGAGAAGCAACGGAGGCAGCATATTTACATCTCGGAAAACTCAAACTTCCCGACCATCCTCAATTATTTTGATGTTTTTTATTATTAATTAAATATGATAAAATGAAAAAAAATTTATTAATTGTGGTCTTTTGTTTATTAAGTACATCATTAATGGCACAAATGGGAGGTAAACGTGTTACAGTAGGCCTTTCCGTGGGTCCGTCCATAGACTGGTTAGGTCCAAAAACAGAAGGCTATGAGGGTAATGGGGCCAAGATGGGATTGCGTTACGGCATACCGGTAGATATTAATTTTACTGAAGCCAATAATTATTACTTCAGTACGGGGATATTATTCAGCCATTCGGGTGGTAAACTCAAATTTACGGATTACAGGCCTGATCAGAATGTTCCGGAAGTAGCGGATATCAGCAGGAAATATAATTCCATTTATATTTCTATTCCTACCGGTGTCAAATTGAAAGCTCCCAATTTTGGAGATTTTGTGGTGGCCGGTAATTTTGGATTTTACCATGGCTTTCTCCTCAGCAGCAGGTATGTAGACAGTTATAACGGATCCCGGGATTCCAGAAAAGCGGATTTTAAAAGAGCCAATTTCTTTAAAGAATCATTGTATGTGGGGTTGGGTGTGGAATATATTATCCAGGATGATTTCAGGGCGAGTTTGTATATCAATTATTCCTATACTTTGACCAATTATTTTAAGAATAAGACCAATAATGAATATACCGGTCAAAAAGAACGGGCAAATCTTAATTGTCTCGAATTTATTTTTGGAATTCAATTTTAATGGATGAAAATAATATGTATAGGCCGGAATTATGTTGCACATATTACAGAATTAGAAAATAAATTACCGGAAGAGCCTCTCTTTTTTTTAAAACCTGATTCCGCAATTGTACAACATAACCGGCCGTTTTTTATTCCGGATTTTTCACGGGAAATACATTATGAAATCGAAGTTTTGGTCAAAATATCCAAATTAGGCAAATATATTCAGGAAAAATATGCCCATACTTATTATAACGAAATAGGTTTGGGTATTGATTTTACGGCACGGGACCTGCAAAGGAAATGTATGGAAGAAGGTAATCCGTGGGAAATTGCAAAATCCTTTGATAATTCCGCCGTAGTGAGTAAATTCCTGTCCAAAGATCAATTTCCGGATTTACAGAATATTGATTTTTCACTGTATAAAAACGGAGAAATCGTACAACGGGGAAATACGGGAGACATGATATTCTCCATAGACACAGTCATCAGTTATATATCCCGTTTCATGACATTGAAAATAGGTGATATCATTTATACGGGAACTCCTTCAGGAGTTGGACCTGTGGTTATAAATGACCGTCTTGAAGGTTATCTGGGTAATCAAAAATTACTGGATTTCCGGATTAAATAATATCTATTTTTTCAAGATATCTTTCAACCGGAGTTTATGTACTTTTCCGAAATTTTCCAATTGGGTCTTATCGATGCGTTGCATATTCCCGGATAGTGTAATCACTATAGGCCTGTTATGAATATTATGCCGATAAAATTCCAGCATATCCTGAAAGTTCATTTTTTCAATTAGTTCATTATAGACGGGACGGGGATCACGGTCATAGCCTTGTTGCTTCCAATAGTGTACATTAGCCGGAATATTCCTGAAATCAATATAATGAGCGTGATTACTCTGTAATAAAGCCTCTTTGGCGGTGGCGTATTTTTCCGCTTTTTCCGGCATATCCTTAATCAATCCCTGCATCACATTGATGGCGTCCACGGTTTTGTCGGATTGGGTTCCGACAAAACCCATTAAATAACCCGGATCTTTATTAAGGAAAACATAATTGTAATAAGCTGCGGAACTGTAAGCCAGCGATCGGAATTCCCTTATCTCCTGGAATACCAGGGAATACATATTACTGCCAAAATACTGATTGAAAGTAAAACCGGCAACCTTATCCTGATCTCCCGTATATCGATTACCATAAACGGTAAAATAGATATTACTTTGCAGGAATTTGCGGTTATGGATCATAAATACTATATCTTCATTCCATTTTTTTCTGTTCCTGGTGATATAATTTCCTTTTTTTGGATTACTGTTCAACGGAAAGATCTCCCGGAGATAATCTCTTACTTTATTCGCTTCCTGATTGCCTACAAAAGTGATATAACCGTCATATTGCAGGGCATTTTGATAAATACGGTGCAGATCTTCTCCTTTCCAGGATTTCATCTCTGTTACGGATGGTCTTGTCAGATAACGGGAAGAATCACCAAAGTTAGCATACTCGTATACGGCTACAGCCATGGAACGGGCATCTCTCCTGACCATCAGGGAATTCATTCTTTGGTCTTGTATTAAGGTTTTTAACCTAGATTCGTCATTTCCAGGACGGAAAATTTTATCGTGGCATAAATGTAATATTTCTTCCATATTATTTTCAAAACCGCTGATATTGACGATCAATTCAGCATCGCTTACTTTTAAAGCCAGCTTTCCGCCTAACTTCTGCAACGCCATATTAAACTCTTCATATGTTCTTGTGCCCGTCCCCTGCAGGTTAATATATTCCACTGCCTTATCCAAATAGCGGTCCGTCAGTGTTCCATATTGAAAATGGATACTTAAGCTGAAAATATCATTGAAAGGATTTGGAGAAACATACAGGGAATATCCATCCGTTAAGGGAAGGATCGTAACATCTTTATTGAAATCAATTTCCTGTGATGAAATGGGTTTTACCGGATATTTTTCAATTTCCTGTGCAAACACGGAACTTAATTCAACGTTTCTGGGTGTTACGGGTTTCCAGTCAGGTTTACTGATTTTATCTTTTTTCGGGAATCCCATTTTAGTATAGTAAACCAGATAATCGTCACCCAGGTATTTATTAGCCACCGTAACCAGGTCTTCTTTCGATAATTTTCTCATTTTATCCAGTTCATCCAGATAATCTTCCCATTCATTTCCGTCCATTTCATTCTGTAAAATGGCCCGAAATTTATTCTCCATATTTTCAAGGCCTTGAATATGTTCCGCTATATATTCCATTTTTATAGCTTCGAAAAGATCATTACTGAATTTACCTTGTTTCACCTGGTCGATGCATTCCCATATAAGGTTTTCCGCGTTTTTGAGGGATTGGCCCAGGATTTTGGGAATAAACAGGAATCCTATGGCGCCCTGGTCTCGGAAAGTATAATACAGTACCTGGGTCATATATAATTTATTTTCCAGGGATAACCGGTCCAGTAATCCTGTTGAGGCCTGGTTGCTGAAAATAGAAGAGAGTAATTTCAGTCGGTAATGGTCTTCATGGCCGGCGTTGCAGGTACGATAACCGATTACACCGGCTTTTACAGGTGTTAATCTTTTGACCACTTCCACACGTCCATCCAATTTCGGGAGAGTATATTCCGGTTCTGCCGGAACCTCTCCATGACGTAAGGTTCCGAAAGTATTTTCTGCCATTTTTTTAACTTGCTCTATGTTAAAATCGCCTACCAGGATAAGGGTCATATTGTTGGCTACATAGTAAGTCCGAAAAAATTCTTCCATTTTGGATATCCGCGGATTTTTTAAGTGCTCCGTATATCCTAATATAGGACGTCCGTAAGGATGATCACCGAAGAATGTTTTAAGAATATCTTCTCCTACCACACTGAACATATTATCGGCATACATATTTTTTTCTTCATAGACCGTTTCCAATTCGCTTTGGAATAACCGGAAGACAGGGTTCCGGAAACGTTCCGTATAAACGAGCATCCATTTTTCAAGTTGATTGGAAGGAAACGTATTGTAATATACTGTCGCGTTATAATCGGTGAAAGCATTTATATTTTCACCTCCCATTTTTCCCAGGATCGTATTTATTTCATTGGGTATGGCGTAATTGGCAGCTTCTATGCTAAGCTCATTAATTTTATATTGGATCTCTTTTCGTTTCCTTTCATCGGTTGTTTCATGTAGCAGATCATAAAAAAATGTGATGCTGTCCAGATATATTTTTTCTGATTCCCAGTTCATTGTCCCGATTTTGTCGGTCCCTTTAAACATAATATGTTCAAAATAATGAGCGATACCGGTAGCATCTTCCGGATCATGAAAACTTCCGGCATGGACGTAAACCCCCCCGTAAATTTCGGGTTTGGAATGATCTTCACAAAGTACCAATTTGAAGCCATTACTTAAAATAAACGTTTCTACCGGCATATTACCGATCTGAGCAAAGGTAATATCCACAAACCAAAATAAAAGGAAAGATAATGCCCATTTCTTCATTTTATTCCATATTTTCTTTTAAAATGGTATCCTTATTTGTTGTTTGATCCTCAATCTCAATATTGATAAGGGGAATATCAGAAGAAGATCGAAGAGACTGATTTTCATATGGACTTTCCGTATCATAGGGAGTTGTTTTGGTTTTAATATTATAAATTATAACAGATAAAAATATAATATTAAGTAACACTAATGTACTTAAAGTTATGATCAATATTTTATTGGTATACTTTTTCATATTATTTATTGTTATGGAATTCGTTATAATAATTTTCAATTTCGGAGAAATTAATCTGTAATAAGTCCATGTTCTTAAAAAGAACCGGAAGTTCCTCCTTAAAAAATCTTTCTTTTCGCGCTATTTGAATTTTTTCAATGGCATTATCCGCTACAAAATAGCCGATGCCTCTTTTGTTGGTGATGATATTCATATTTTGAAGTATTTCGTATGCTCTTAATACTGTATTCGGATTTACTTCCAGGTTACTTCCCAATTCCCTCACAGAAAGAAGCCTGTTTCCCGGTTTCCATTTATTACAGAGGATCTGCTCACAGACATAATCTACGATCTGCAAGTAAATAGATTTGGCATGATTAAAATCCATATTATACCTCCGTTTCCCTGAGTTTAAAAAATGTGAGCAGCCAGAAAATAATAGTAAGGATAATCAGCAATCCATAAAAGACAAATTCTGTATTCGGGAAATTGCTGACTATATAATTGGTGGTAACACTTCCTCCTGTTTTTCTTAAGAAATTCATTGCGATAACTGTATTTAGGAAGCCTAAAAATATAACAAACCCGGTTTGACATAAATATGTTTTTATTACAGGATTTTTTTTGAAATACACAGATCCGAAAACATACGTTGATTGTAGTAACAATGCCATTAATACTACAGCAAAAGGAATATAATAGAAAAGATCGCTAAAAGAAAATAAAGTGAAAATATCCTCATGAATCAAAGTGTGGATGAGTCTTCCTAAATTCGCGCCTATCATTGGAATAACCAATAGAGCAACTATTTGGCGTATGATTGCGATGACCCCGTTGCTGATGACTTTATCCGCTGTACTTGCCGGGACCATAAGCAGATCGATACGTGATGCGCCGGATTTTCTCAGATCATGAAAATAGGGTCCAATAATCAGGAAAATGGAAGCCATCATAATATATAAAGGAGCAAAAGACATATAACCTGCTAATGCGGCTACGGAAAAAAGGATAAGCCACATAATCGTTTCTCTTTTCCATGATTCCACGAAAAATTTGCTGATCAACAATTTTATTTTATTAAATGAAATAGTATTCATAATTTTAATCATTAAAGGGTTTAAAAATTTCTTTAATTCTTTTTTTATCGGAAACCATGGCATTAAACAGTAGTTCGATATCAAGTTTACTATCAATTTTTTCCAGATTTTCTTTTACGATCCAGATACCTTGCAATGTTTCTTCCTTGTAAATAACTGACTCTTCCCTGTCACTATCATCATGTAATTTAAACCTCAATTTTTCGGTTATTTTTTCATTAGGTTCATTAAGTATTATTTCACCGTTATCCAAAATGATAATTGAATCAATTAAGCTGTGTAAGTCGCGTACCTGATGAGTAGAGATAATGATCACCCTGTTCTCGTCCGCTGCGGAAGCCATGATCCGGCGAAAAATGCTTTTTGAAGGAATATCGAGTCCGTTGGTCGGTTCATCCATGAAAAGGATATCTGTATTCGTGGCTAAAGCAAAAGACATGACCACCTTCTTTTTTTGGCCATGCGATATCTTATCCAAATATGTTTCCTGATCCGTGATCTCGAATTCTTCCAAGTAATGAATAAATTGATCATGATTAAATTTGGGATAAAAAGCAGCATAATTTTTTACATAACTTTTGATTTGCAGGTGAGGGATAAAGATTTCTTCCGGTAGGAAATAGATTTTTTCCAAAATATCCGGGTATCGGTATTGAGATTGCTTATTGAAAATGAGTGATTCTCCCTGTTTTGGGAAACAAAGTCCTGCCATAATCTTCAGTAAGGTGGTTTTTCCGGCTCCGTTTTTTCCCAGAAGTCCGTAAATATGTCCCGGGAAAAGATTTAAATTCAGATTTTCAAAAAGTTTATTTTTCTTAGAATACCCGAAATGTAGGTTTTTTAATTGAATATTGGGTTCCATACTTTTCTTATTATATTGTTATAGTGTATTAGTGAAATAGTACACTGTAAAGATGCAATAATAATTTCATATTGTATTCCATTTTTGAAAATTTATTTCTGCTGATAATGAATGCGTTATAAATTTGTATATCCTGTTTATCCGCAAATAATGTTTTTTTTGGAACATTCTATGAAAATATGCGTGGTATATAAAGAAGACATCCGCCTCGTGAGCGGATGCTTCCGGTTAAAAATCTAACCTACCCATTATTATTCACCGGATGATTCACATCATCCGCTCAATAGAGAGTGGCCGGATAAATACCCGGCCACCGGGTTTATTCCTTAATTAATTTCTTTGTTACAGTTCCTTTGGCTCCTTTCATTCTAACGAAATATATTCCTGAATCGTAAGATTCCACATTGATCTGGAATTGTAAATCCGAAATTGAATTGTGATAGATCACCTGTCCGAGCATGTTAAGAATCTCCACACTTTCGAACTGGATATCTGATTTTATGTTCACCAAATGATTGGTCGGATTTGGGAATATAGCAATATGATTATCAATGCTATTCTCTTCAATTCCTGTTCCGGTGCGTTTGAATGTTACATGTAACGTGCTGTCACCTCTCACATTATTGAAAGTATAATTGGGTGAAATCCGTCCAATGTTTCTTCCGTTAACCACGATACTTTCAATTTGATAATTAGCATCAGGAGTGATGGTAAATTGCTGGGAATGGCCGGCTTCAACCGGTATTTGTCCCGGCCGCGGATTTATTTGTCCATTAGAACCGGCGGTCGCATTGATATAATGGAAAACAGCTCTGTCGTCACGGGTCGTGAAGGTTGTGGTAACCGGTAAGCTGCTGCCACCCTCATTACAAAGAGCACTAACCTGAACATGATATAGTGTTTCTGATTGCAGGTTTGGAATAATCTGATAAGGTTCGTTACACGGAATGGAGGTAAATCCGTTTTCATCGTCCCGCCTGTATTCCAATATCCAGCTAATGTCTCCGGGATTGGTATTCCAGGTCACGGTAGCACGGTTCTGGGTAATAAAGGATACCTGCAGATTGCTGATTCCCGGACAGGGTTCCGCTCCTTTTACGGTAATATCGTCAATAGCGTTTCCGTAACCATAATTTTCATTTCCTTCAAATGCGATCTGGTAAGTTGCAGAAGGATTGGGTAAAATTAATGAGTCACGTGTCCATGAAATTACAGATGAACTATAGGTTTTTAACAATACCCATTGAGAGGTAGGACTGGTCCGGTAATAAACTTTCAGGATATCCTGGTCGCTGCTCCAAATTTTTTGAGCATACCAAAAAATAACATGAGGATTATGCAATTGTGTCAAATCCAATACCGGAGAAATGAGCTTGCTAATACCAGTTCTGGCAGAACCTTTGAAAAGGGCATGATAACTACCTGTATGAGCTCCGCTATAATCGGAACTTGAAGCTCTGCAGTTCCAATTAATTGAGCCACTTAATACTTGTTCGCTCCATCCGCAGGTTTGTAAGAATTCCCCGCTGCCTTCAAATCCTTCAAAGAACGGGAAAGTCGTAACCGGGTCACATTTCGCGTATTTTTCTTTTACCGACCATTTACTTGTATCGGACGCACCACAAATTGACCTGACATAGAATTCATGAGCGGTATTGTTAGGCACACTGGTTAAATTGAAAGGGTTATTTGTATTCGCAACCATCCTGGTTCCCTGTCCAATAGCGGAGCCCTCCGGAACATATTCGATTTCCCAACGATTCGCATTGTTTCTTTCAGTCCAGGCCATATCAATACCCACGCCGGCGTTATCTTCGGAAACGGTAACATCAACCGGTTTTTTACAGGTTGGATAAGCATCGATAATAACATCGTCCACATATAAAATACCACCCGAAGTACTCTGATTGGAGATTTTGAATGCTAAATATACGGTACCGCTATAACTCCTCAAATCAATTTCTTTTTCACGGTAAGCATTCAGATTAATGGTTTCTTCAAGGAGAACTGTTTCAAAATCTTTAGCCTGCCCTCCGGTAGTAGAAATAAGAACGCTATATTTTACAGGTCTCGTATTGTCTCGAACGCTGATTAGATAAGTCAATAATTCATCTCCGGTTAATTGGATGGGCGGGAATACCAGGTAATCATCGTTGCTGAGGGCTGTGGTGTAATTCATACAATGGGTTCCGCTGTAGGGATTATTCGTATTTCTTGCCCATGAATTAGCATCATTATTATTGATGATTCTCCAACACTCAAATTGAGTTTCTGTAGCGTCAAATGTTTCGGTAAAAGGAACTGTATACGGATCACAGGTTGTGGTAAAAGTGCCTATTTTATACCATGCTCCGATTTCACCGTTACTGCAGGCGCTTCTTACATATGCGTCATAAGATGTGTTTGGCGTAAGTCCTGTCAAAACATAGGTAGTATCATTAACCCTAGTCCCGTTATCATCAGGTACGAATCCAACATTACCGTATTGGATATCCCATTCCGAATCATAATCGGTAATATTTTGCCATATTAACCTCGTGGTTTGGTTGGTGATTTCATCAATTTGGAAATTACCCGGCCTGCTTGGACATTTTCCTATACTTATATTATCTATAAACAGATTGTTATCCACACCAGTGGTACTAATCGTTGATTCTCCGTAAAAAGCGATCTTGATAGTCCCACTATAATCTTCTAATGGAATGGTGACCAGTTGGTAATTCTCATTTAAACTATTGTATTGGTAATCATCATCCTGACTATTACCCCATATTACGGCATTGGCTATATCCCAGCTAATTCCGGCATCTGTCGAGATGAGAACAATAAAACGGTCGTCATTATCGAATGTAGGTGGGGTAGTTTGATTATATTTAACTAATTTAACGTCAAATTGCAAATAATAAGGATCTCCTTCTTCAACTAAGAAAGAAGGTGTAATCAACCATCCGCGTTTAGCAGTACCGTAAATGTTGATCCTGGCACCAAAATCACCATTTGTAGAAACTCTGGTCCAATCACTTCCAGTTGGCATTTCAAAAGTGTATAAAGTTTCA
>CALECM010000002.1 GCA_937949745.1 uncultured Bacteroidales bacterium
GCTTCTATTGAAATAGATTTATACAATTACGATGTCCGTATCGGTGGAGCCAGGTTTGTGGAATATGAACCTGTAAGTGAATGGACCGCATTTGATGTTCCTTTACATTACGACCATGCAGCCAGCGCCACTCATATGAGATTAATTTTCGTGGCCAGCGCAGGTTATAATTTCGATAATCTGGAAGCTTGTAAGGGTAATCCCGGAACTTCCCTTATTATCGACAATGTTTGGCTTGAATTTCCCAATGGACTACGGGAACCTTTGACATCAAAAGTGAAAGTAAATGTTTATCCCAATCCTGCTTCAGAAGTCGTGAAGTTCGATTTTGAAGAAGCTGTCCGGGGAAAACTGGTTATTTATTCGATGAACGGTGCTGAAATAGGAGAAACCACGATCAATGATCAACAGGTTGTGTATAATGTTTCCGGGCTCTCTTCCGGTGCTTATCTTTACAGAGTCATAGACGGCAATACCATTCTGTCCAGCGGAAAGTTCTCAGTGCAATAGCAAAATTAAAAGATTGAATTAATAAGGCCGGCATATCAAACCGGCCTTATTTTTTTACTGTCGGTAGATTTAGTATTTTTGCATTTTAAATGTGATGATGAAAAATATAGTGGATAAATTCCGGCATCCGATATACGATCTTACCGGTATGATCGCCGATGAATTGGGATTACAGGCGTATGCCGTGGGTGGTGTGGTACGGGATGTTTTTTTAAACAGGGAATCAAAAGATATCGATATCGTCGTGATAGGCAGCGGTATTACGTTAGCTACGGCTGTGGCTAAGGCTATTTCTCCGAATCTTGAAGTGAACGTATATAAAAATTTCGGGACCGCCCAATTCAATTACCAGGGATTTCTGATTGAATTCGTGGGAGCCCGGAAAGAGTCTTACCGCAGTGATTCCCGGAAGCCTTCTGTAGAAAACGGTACTTTGCAGGATGACCAAAACCGCCGGGATTTTACGATCAATACCATGGCTTTCGGACTTAACGGTCCCGATAAGCATAAACTGATTGATCCTTTTGACGGTGTCAGGGATATTCAGGATAAAATTATCCGTACGCCATTGGATCCCGACATTACTTTTTCGGATGATCCCCTGCGGATGATGCGCGCCGTTCGGTTCGCAAGCCAGCTTAATTTTAATATTCTGGAGGAAACATTCCGGGCGATCCAGAGGAATGCGGACCGGCTGGAGATCATTTCCAAAGAACGTATCATTGAAGAATTTAATAAGATCCTGCTTTCTCCGAAACCTTCGCGGGGAATAAAATTACTGGATGAAGCCGGACTATTGGGAAAGTTTCTCCCGCAGCTTCTGGACCTGAAAGGTATTGATTATGTAGGTGGACACGGACATAAAGACAATTATTTGCATACGTTGGAAGTCGTGGATAAAATAGGGATGGTAAGCCATAACTTGTGGCTTTTATGGGCTGCATTACTCCATGATATAGGAAAACCCGCCACAAAGCGATATGACGCGAATACAGGCTGGACTTTCCACGGGCATGATTATATAGGGTCCAAAATAACGGGAAAAATCTTCCGGGACCTTAAAATGCCCAATAACGAAAAGCTGAAATATGTGAAAAAACTGGTAGCGCTTCACCTCAGGCCTATTGTATTGGTGGAAGACACGATCACGGATTCCGCCATCAGGAGATTGCTTTTCGATGCCGGTGATGATATCGATGACCTGATGCTGTTGTGCGAAGCGGATATCACCTCCAAAAATCCGAGAAAAGTTCAAAAATACCTGGATAATTTTGCTAAAGTAAGGCAAAAATTGAAAGAAATAGAAGAAAAAGACCGAATACGGAACTGGCAGCCGCCGGTAGACGGAAATCTGATTATGGAGACTTTCGGTATACCTCCTTCCACTCCCGTGGGAATTATAAAAACCGCCATCAGGGAGGCTATCCTGGATGGGAAAATCGAAAATGATTATCATCAGGCGCTTAAACTGATGTATGAAGAGGGCGCTAAACTGGGTTTGGAGATCGTAAAAAAGCCTATGGAAAATTAATTGCTTTTTTTATGGATTTTTTTTTATGGAATTTTGAAAAATAGAGATAAAAATGTATTTTTGCGGTCACTTTAATCATCCTAAATGAAAAATATAAAACTAGCAAACCGATACGCTAAGGCCCTTTATGATTTTTCAATCGAAAGAGGAGATCTTGAACAGGTGTATCAGGATGTACTGCTCATTATCGGATTACTTAAAGTTAACAGGGAACTGAATCAGGCACTCGAAAGTCCTGTTATCCCCCATACTAAGAAATCCAAAATTTTCAAGGCGATTTTTGAAAAAACATTATGTCCCACGACATTTGGCTTCATCAAACTCGTTTTGGAAAAAAAGAGAGAACCGGCACTTTATACGATCGCACAGGAATTTGTAAAGTTGTATTATAAATTCCACAATATCAAAATAGCCGATTTTGTTACGGCCCAGCCAGTGGAACAATCCGTACAGGATAAACTGGTTTCTCTTTTGGAAGAAAAAACCGGTTCCCGGATCATTTTGAAATCCGTTATTATGCCTAAATTAATCGGCGGTTTTATTATTAAAATAGGGGATTTTATTTATGATGCCAGTATCTTGAAAGAAATCAATATGCTGAAAAGAGAATTCTCTTATAACATATACCAGGCCGGATTTTAACCGGAAAGCTTGAAATAACTTATTTAATATTATAATTATGGCGGAAATCAAACCCTCAGAAGTAACAGCAATATTACGTCAGCAACTGCTTGACCACAATTTCAAAACGGAACTCGAGGAAACCGGAAGCGTTTTGATCGTGGGAGATGGTATTGCCCGTGTTTATGGTCTTCAGAATGCCCGTTCGGGAGAATTGGTCGTTTTTGAAAAGCCGGGTTGTATGGTCATGGGAATCGTGCTTAACCTGGAAGAAGATAATGTCGGAGTGGTGCTCCTGGGTGATTCCAAAGATATCAATGAGGGAGATTTATGTAAACGTACCGGAAGAATTGCCTCCATCCAGGTGGGAGAAGGACTCATAGGGCGCGTTATCAACACATTAGGTCATCCTATCGATGGTAAAGGTGAGATCGAAGGGAATTTGTATGAGTTGCCTATCGAAAGAAAGGCGCCCGGGGTAATTTATCGTCAGCCGGTGAAAGAACCGCTCCAGACCGGTATCAAGGCCATCGACGCCATGATTCCTATCGGCCGCGGACAACGCGAACTGATTATCGGAGACCGGCAGACCGGAAAAACCGCTATTGCTATCGATACTATCTTAAACCAGAAGGAATTCTATGATAAAGGTGAACCGGTTTACTGTATTTATGTGGCAGTGGGACAAAAAGGTTCTTCCGTAGCGGGTATCGTAAAAACACTGACGGAAAAAGGCGCTATGAATTACACCGTGGTATTGGCGGCCAATGCTTCCGATCCGGCGGCCATGCAATTTTACGCACCTTTCGCAGGAGCGGCTATCGGAGAATATTTCCGTGATACGGGCCGTCCGGCGCTGATCATTTATGATGACCTTTCCAAGCAAGCCGTAGCTTACCGTGAAGTGTCCCTTTTACTTCGTCGTCCGCCCGGTCGTGAGGCATATCCCGGAGATGTATTTTATCTTCACTCGCGTCTTTTGGAAAGAGCGGCAAAGATCATAGAATCAGATGAAATAGCGGCTGAAATGAACGATTTGCCGGACGTGTTAAAACCCATCGTCAAAGGTGGTGGTTCCTTAACTGCCCTGCCCTTGATTGAGACTCAGGCAGGTGACGTTTCGGCTTATATCCCTACCAATGTGATCTCTATTACGGACGGTCAGATATTCCTGGAAACCTCGCTTTTTAATGCCGGGATACGTCCCGCCATCAACGTGGGAATTTCCGTGTCACGTGTGGGAGGAAATGCCCAGATTAAGTCAATGAAAAAGATCGCGGGCCGTTTGAAACTGGACCAGGCGCAATACCGTGAACTGGAATCTTTCTCCAAATTTGGCGCCGACGTAGACCAGGCTACCCAAAATGTACTGGATATGGGTGCGCGTAATGTGGAGATACTGAAACAGCCGCAATATACACCATACAAAGTGGAAGAACAGATTGCGATTATTTATTGCGGCGTAAACGCGCTTCTCCAAAAAATACCGGTTACCAGTATCAGGAATTTTGAAGCCGAGTATTTACAGACTTTGAATGAGAAACATCCGGAGTTACTTGAGCAAATCAAGAACGGAGAATTTTCGGAAAATATTACAAATCAGCTTACCTCGGTATGTAAACAGGTCGCTGTGAAATATGAAGTATAAAACCATCATACTATGGGAAATTTAAAAGAGATCAGGAGCCGCATCGCCTCCGTAAGTTCTACGCAAAAAATTACCATGGCGATGAAATTGGTCTCAGCCGCCAAATTACGTCGGGCGCAGACTTCCATCATCAATTTGCGGCCTTATGCCAATAAGCTGGATGAGATACTGAAAAATCTGTCGCTGACCATGGAAAACAGTGAAGATTCTCCTCTGTTTGAAAAGCGGGATCCGGACAATGTGGTTTTGGTGGTCATTACTTCAAACCGGGGTTTATGCGGTAGTTTTAATTCGAACGTTATTAAAGAAGTGCACCGGATAGTACGTGAAAAATATGCGATACAGGAATCTACCGGAAAACTAAAACTGGTATGTTTCGGAAAAAAAGGATATGAGCACCTCTGCCGCCATTACAAGGTGGAATACTTTAATGAATCGTTATTGGATAATAGTTCTTTTAAAGAATTATCCGTTATCACCGACCGGCTCATCCAGGGATTTTTGGACAGAAAAATAGACAAGATCGATATTATCTATAACCAGTTTGTCAATCCCGCTACACAAAAAGTAGTAAGGACTCCCTATTTGCCTATCGTTAACGAGACTCCTTCCTGTAAAACGAGAAATAATATCGATTTCATTTTCGAGCCTTCCAAAGACGAATTATTGGAAGAGTTGATCCCGAAGATCCTGCGGATTAAGATGTTTAAAAGTCTTATCGATTCCATCGCTTCCGAACACGGTGCCCGTATGACCGCTATGGCCAAGGCATCCGATAACGCGGATGAGATGTTGAAGGAATTGAAGCTTAAATATAATAATGCCCGTCAATCTTCTATTACTACTGAATTACTCGAAATTATCAGCGGTGCGAACGCACTGGATAGTTAGATGAATGATTAAGCTAATAGCCCGGAAATCTATACGCGAGAATAGTTTGAGTTTTTAAAAATCGGGTGAAATTTTAAATCATACAATAGTTTATATTTATTATAGGAAAAATTATCCTATTATCTTTAAAATACTCATTAAGGTTATATAAGAATTCGATAGAATTTTATGTTTTTAGATTATTTTTCTTTGTAAAGGAATAATGTCCATATCTGGTTTAAAACAAAAGTTATTATGGTATTTGATATAACAAATTTAGATAAGGAACTTCTTATCCGAAGTCTTTTCGTTTACGCTGAGCCTTTAGGATTAGGTAAGAATGAATATTATAGCAGATTTATATATGAAAATGCTAATATTTTAAATGATAAAGAATATGAGAGAATCTTATGGGAATTTGATAATTTAGATTATGGAAATAGTAGATTACTTGATTATTATAAGGGAAAGCCAATGAAGTTAGACTTGACAAAAAAAAAGAATGGGAGAATATTGGCTTCTACAGAAGGTTATGACATAAGAAATGGGAAATATCGTTTCTTTGAAGTGCTTTTAAATATGTTTTTAATGGAGGATATATTTATAACTAGGAAAGGATATTCTCCCTACATTTTTAATAACCCACCTGAAAATATAAGGCGTAATAAAGAAGAGGAAAATACTTATAAAAACATTCTCAATAATGTTATCCAAAAAGAAAATGAGTATGGTAAATATTGGGTTATTGATCAAAGCAAAATAAAATATAACGCTCCTTACAGGAAAGGATTTGAGGATTATTGGTGAATATTTAAAGGGGATTTAGTCCGTAAATGTCTTCCGGAAATCCGGGGTAAGATTTTCTAACGGATTCTGTTTCGTCCAACGTGACACGGTTGAATACTGAAAACAACATAAAAGCCATTACAAACCGGTGGTCGCCATAACTTCTAAACGTCAGTTGTTGCCCGCTGATCCTTTCCCGCGCCATAATATGCAGGCTGCCGTTATCCGGTCTTTCGATCCCGGCAAATTTCGATAATTCTTCCGCCAAGATATCTAATCGTTTCGATTCCTTCATATTGAGGTTCTGAAGACCGCTTAATACAATTTCACATGGGTATAATACCGAAAATGCTCCGAGGACAGGCGCAAGATCCGGATTGGAGCGCAGGTCATATTGAAGAGGCTGGGTCGGTCTACTGATATAATTATTTTCAATAACTACGCCATCGGGCATTTGGGTGGAAGTGATGCCGAAATTTTTAAACCATGCGGAAATAATGGTATCAGGTTGAATGCTTCCTAATTTTAATCCGTGAAGGTAATAAGAGCCTTCACCTTTTAAAGCTGCCACGGCATACCAGAAGACGGCCCCGCTCCAGTCCGATTCAATATCCGGAATTGAAAAGCCGGGTACTCGGTCAATATCCGCAATCACCTGCCGGGTCATTTCTATATAAGATGAAGAAGGAGGAATTTCGGGAATAATATGTAACGTTTTTAATCCTGTTAACGGGCTGATTAACAGTAAAGCGCTGGCAAACTGACTGCTAAGTGTACAGTCGATCTCCATTTCCGGAGCACGGAGGAGCGTGCCGGTAATCAGGATCCCGTCTTTTTCCGGTTGTAAATTTGCTCCGGCTCTTTGTAAGCTATGAACAAGAGGTAGGATAGGTCTTTCCAGCATACGGGGAGAACCGGTCAGGAACCATTTTCCAGGTGTTACCGCCAGTAAAGCAGTCAGGAACCGGTATGCGGCACCACAATCGGCAACATTTACCTGAACGGGTTCAGTATGGTTTTGGGATTGCTTTATGGTTTGAAGACACCGGAAAACCGTTTGTACGTCTTCGGCTTCCCGGGTTTGCACCGGCAGGATTACGTTATATCTGGTATAGCAAAATATTAAATAGCGTATGTAAAGGCTTTTCGATCTGTTAAGCTTAATATGGTTTGAGGATTTGAATGTTCCGGTAAGATCGAAATTCATCATTGATTATGTTCGGAATGGTGATGTACTATACTGATTATTAATAAATTACAAATTGAAATTTTGAACAGATTTTTGTGGACAAAATTACGCTTTTTCCCGGTTACTTAAGAGGGAGCGTGTCACTTTTTTTTGTATATTTGTAAGTTATAAACTAAATATTATTTTATTGATTATGAGTGATTTAGAAAAAACTCCATTACAAGTTGAAGAATACAATGCGGAAAACATCCAGGTACTGGAAGGTCTTGAGGCTGTAAGAAAGCGTCCTGCGATGTATATAGGAGATGTTTCCGAGCGTGGTTTGCATCATTTGGTATACGAGGTTGTAGACAATTCCATAGATGAAGCGCTCGCGGGCTGTTGTAATAATATTGAAGTTACCATCCATGAAGATAATTCCATCACAGTTTTAGATAACGGTCGCGGTATTCCTACGGATTACCATGAAAAAGAAAAAAAATCCGCTCTGGAAGTTGTTTTAACGGTATTGCATGCCGGCGGTAAATTCAACAAGGATTCCTATAAGGTTTCCGGAGGTCTTCATGGAGTAGGGGTTTCCTGTGTGAATGCCCTGGCTAAAGAATTCCGGGTGGACGTTTATCGTAACGGAAAACATTATGTACAGGAATATCAATGCGGTACACCTCTTTATTCCGTAAAAGAAGTAGAGGACTCCCAATACCGAGGGACCAAGATCTGGTTTAAACCGGACGATTCGATATTTATAACAAGTCAATATAATTACAATACGTTAAGTACCAGGCTTAAAGAGCTCGCTTTCCTGAACAGGGGGATTACCCTTAAAATAACGGATCTTCGTGAAAAGGACGAAAACGGGGAAGTGCTGTCGCAAACTTTTTATTCGGAAGAAGGATTAAAGGATTTTATCAAATATTTGGATAGCGGCCGTGAAAAAATCATGGAAACGCCGATCTATATGGAAGGCGAAAAGCAAGGCGTTCCCGTGGAGATCGTGATGCAGTATAATACTTCTTTTACGGAGAATATCCATTCTTATGTGAACAATATCAATACCATCGAAGGAGGAACGCATTTGGCGGGATTCCGTCGTGCGCTGACCCGGACATTGAAGAAGTATGCCGATGAAAGTAAAATGCTGGAGAAACTGGATAAACAAAAGATCGAAGTTACCGGCGATGATTTCAGGGAAGGATTGACAGCCATTATTTCAGTAAAAGTAGCGGAACCGCAATTCGAAGGTCAAACCAAAACCAAACTGGGAAATAATGAGGTTTCCGGTATCGTGGACCAGATGGTAGGGGAGATGCTTACTTATTATTTGCAGGAAAACCCCAAAGATGCCAAGGAAATCGTCAATAAAGTGGCGCTTGCTGCCACGGCCCGTCATGCAGCCAGAAAAGCCCGCGAGCTGGTGCAACGTAAAAGTGTGTTCAATGGCGGCGGTCTTCCCGGAAAACTTTCCGACTGTTCATCTAAAAATTCCGAAATATGCGAACTCTTCCTGGTCGAAGGGGACTCCGCAGGCGGAACAGCCAAACAGGGCCGTGACAGTCACTACCAGGCTATCCTTCCCTTAAGAGGAAAGATCCTGAATGTAGAGAAAGCCATGCATCACAAGATTTTTGAAAGTGAAGAGATCAAGAATATTTATACGGCTTTGGGTGTAACGATCGGAACGGAAGAAGACAGTAAAGCCCTCAATCTGGAGAAACTACGCTACAATAAAGTGGTGATCATGACCGATGCCGACGTGGACGGAAGCCACATCGATACGTTGATCCTGACTTTCTTTTTCAGGCACATGAAAGAACTGATTGAGAAAGGACATGTCTATATCGCAACCCCTCCCTTATACCTGATCAAAAAAGGGAAAGAAGAAAAATATGTATGGAATGAGGAAGAACGGGATGCGGTTATTCAGGAACTCACCAAAGGCGGCACCAATGAATCCGGACTTCATATCCAGCGCTATAAAGGACTTGGGGAGATGAACGAAGAGCAACTTTGGTCAACCACAATGGATCCGTCACAACGTACTTTAAGACAGGTTACCATTGATAACGCTACGGAAGCCGACAGGGTCTTCTCCATGCTGATGGGTGACGAAGTGCCTCCCCGCAGGGAGTTTATCGAAAAAAATGCCAAATACGCTAATATAGACATATAACCTGGTTATTATGGAAGATCAAGACCTAAACCCGTCCCCATCCGAGCAAACTTCCGGATCGGAAGAAGTACTTATCAACCCGGAATTTATAGAACCGGTATTTTCTCCCGATATTGAAGAACTGGAAAAAAATGATACGCCAACCGGCGATAAACCGGTCATTTATTTGAAAAATATAGATATCTATCAAAAGAATATCCTCATATTACCTAAAATCAGTCTTTCCATAAAAAAAGGTGAATTCGTATATCTTATCGGGAAAACCGGTACCGGAAAATCTTCCATCCTGAAGGTTTTGATCGCCGATCTTCCGGCCCATGGAGAAGAAGCCTCTATCGTAGGTTACGACCTGAAAAAAATCAAGAAAAAACAGATTCCTTATCTAAGGCGGAAACTGGGATTTGTATTCCAGGATTACCAGTTGCTCTCAGATAAGACGGTTTTGGAAAACCTGCTTTTCGTGATGAGGGCGACACGCTGGAAAGACAAAGACGCCATGCATACCCGTGCTGAAGAGGTACTTGGCTTAGTGGGTTTAAGTACCAAAGATTTTAAGTATCCCCACCAGTTATCGGGCGGAGAACAACAACGTGTATGTGTGGCCCGGGCATTGCTTAACAATCCGGAAGTGATACTGGCCGACGAACCTACCGGGAATCTGGATCCGATCACCTCCGAAGATCTTTTTCAAATCATGCATGATATCAACAAACAGGGAACCACTATTCTGATGGCTACCCATAATTTTTCCATGATTGATAAATTTCCTTCCCGTACTATATGTATCGAAGGGAATGAATTAATTGATTCGCTGGTATAATGCTTTCCGTCCTCATTCCCGTTTACAACCGGGATATCAAGACTTTAGTGCAGGCTTTGTCACAACAGCTTTCGACAAGCGGGATATCTTATGAGATCTTTATTGCCGACGACGCATCCGACGAAAGTTATGATGAACAAAATATTCCGTTAACAAAACTTCCGAATCTTCAATATCACAGGCACAAAGAAAATATGGGCCGTGCCCGGATCAGGAACTGGCTTGCAGCAAATGCCCGTTATCCTTACCTTCTTTTTATCGATTGCGATGCGACGGTGATTTCCGGAGATTTCATCAATTCTTATATGAAAGCGGTGGATCAAATGAAGGATAAACCTTCGTTTGTAATATCCGGCGGCATTGCTTACCGGAAAGAACCACCTGAAAAAAATCAACACTTAAGATGGTATTACGGAACGAAAAGAGAGCAGATACCGGCTTCCATACGACAGAATAATCCTTATAAATCCTTCACTCCTTTTAATGTGTTATTGACGAAAAATATTTTCGATATTCTTTCCTTTTATGAGGATCTCACGACATACGGATACGAGGATACTTTTTTCGGACTTCAATTGCAGCGTTATAGAATACCCGTCCTTCACCTTGACAATCCATTGCGGCATGACGGATTGGACGAAAATACCATTTATATCCAAAAGATAGAAAGTTCGATAGATAACCTGGTCCTTTTATCGGAAAGTGGCCTTGTAAACGACAAATTCACAGAAGGACATAAGTTATTAAAAACCTATTTCCGTCTCAAATCCCTGCATGCATTGAAGATTGTGGCCCGTATTTATTCCCTTTCCGGTAATAAAATAAAAAAATACCTTACCCGTAACAGTAATCTTTTTTTATTGGATTTTTATAAACTGGGATATCTGACGCAAAAATTCGGTAAGTAGTTTTTCGGATATCCTGTGAACCAGTTATGGTTTAAGATTGTTCGTTTCATTATATCCATTACTAAAAAGATAAACTATGAAAAACGAAAAATCAGAACCTCAACAACACGACGATCCCATTAAAGAACCGTGTGAATACCCTCAGAAAACTCCCGATATTATGCCTCCTGCCAAATATCCGCCGAATACGCCCGGAAAAATTCCCAAAAACGAACCACAGGATAATTGACTAACGGTAAAGCCCAATTACTGCTTTTACCTGCAACAACAGGCTTCCTGGATATCCAATAAAAGTTATCATGTATCTTCTTCGGTTCCGTATTTTTTATTTCGGGATCGTGTCCATAGATTTTATTATTCTCTGTCCTTATAGAATTATAGGAATTAATCGAAAAGTCTTCTTCTTATCGCCTGTTTTTGTCATCCTGAGCAAAGCGAAGGATCTGCATCTCTATGATTCCGAAATGCGGAAAGATATCTTTTTGGATTGAAAATCTTATCCTATTTCCGTTACTCCATTATCAATGGAATCTCATTTATTTTGAGGGTGGAAAAACTCCTAAAGGTATTATTATAACTGATAATTTTCCCAATATTCTGATTGTGTACTTTTAGGTAGTTTCTTTACTACTTCTTTTATGGAATGGCGAATCCAGTATTTGACCGTCTCGTCGTCCATGTCGCCATTGAGCGTAATGCAATTCCAGTATTTCTTATTAAAATGCCATGCCGCTTCCACACAATGATAGCGTTCCCGTAAATTAACAGCTTCCGCGGGATCACATTTTACCGATATATTTAATTGGATGTCGTCTAAAGGAACTACTCCGAACCATTTATCGAATACTCTGAAAATAAGAAGATCATCTTTAAACGGCATATATTCGGTTGCTCCTTTAAGCGAAAGGCAATATTCCCTTAATTCTTCGATATTCATCTAATCAATGTTATTTCTGTTGGTAAATTTCATCATGTAAAGATACTCTTTTTAGCCGGATTCCCGAATAAAAAAAAGGGACTATCCGTTTTTGGACAATCCCTTTTTAGTATTAAAAATTCGGAATTTATTCTTTGATAAATTTCCTGGTAACGGTCTCCCGGCTTCCGGTTAGTCTTATAAAATAGACTCCTGAAGTAAAAGAAGAAATATCGATCCGGATATGCCGGTCCGTAATATCATTTTTCTCCATTACCTGGCCGAAAAGATTATATATTTCGTAATTTTCGAAATTAGTATTCATTTCCACGTTTATCGCATTCTGTGAGGGATTCGGATATAAGATGACACTTTGGTGCCGGTCATTTTCCATAATTCCTGTGATCATTTTAAATGTAATCCTGATACTGCTGTCGCCCTGTATGTTGTGGAAGGTGTAAGAATTCCCGGAATGATCGGTAAGGATATTGTTGATCACGACTTCGTCTATGACGTAATTTTGATCTGGAATAAAAGTGAAACTTTTTGAACTACCCGATTTTACCGGAATAGTGCCCTGCGGATTTATGGATCCGTTATCGCCGGCGTCTGCCTGGATATAGTAAGTAACCCATGTCTGGAATTCCGTTTCCGTATAATCACTTGTGAAATCGTCACCGCAAACGGCCCTGATCCTTATCTGATAAACAGTATCGGAAGATAATCCTCCGAGATGAAACTCGGTTTCTATACTTTCATCCTGTTGATAATTGCTTTCTCCTTTAATCCGGTATTCCACTTCCCATTTCTCTACATATCCTTCGCTGCTCCACGATATAACGGCGCTATCTTCCGGTATATACGTTATCTGGATATCCTGTGGTTGGTGGCATTGGATGTCATCGATAGTGATATCATCCAGTAAAACTCCACCGCTTCTTCCGTAACTGCCTTCAAAGGCGATCCAGTAATTTCCGGTAGCTTCAGGTAAAGGTATTGAGTCGAATTGCCATCCGGTAATATGGGATTGCGTTTCATATCTTTTTAATTCCGACCATTCGCCTGATTCTTCGGTTTTATAATAAAGGAAAAGTCCGTCGATATTACCGCTGTACTGATCCAGGGCGTACCAGAAAGTGAGGTAAGGCGCCCGGAGGCCTGTAAAATCAAATTGCGGCGTGATTAACCTGGTTGTGGGAGATATACCGCTTTGCGTGAATAGAGCGGCATTGAGTTTCCCTTCGTGAGGATCTGAAGGAGAAGCCATATGTACCGGTGTTCCTTTGGTATAAACCCAACCCTTATTGCCCATCACATATTCTTCTGTCCAGCACGGAGGCCTGTTACCTTCATATTCAAAACTCTCTTTATGTGGAAATTCATTGATCCGGTTTCCACATCCGTCAGTCGTAAAATAAACAGGTGAGGAAAACTCCGTGGTATCTGAACCGCAGATACCTTTTATTTCAACTTTATAGAGAGAGCTTCCGGTGAGATTTCTCAGTGTAAAAGGATTTTCGCTTACGGTAAAAGAGGTATCCTGATAATTATTAGAACCCATACGGGTACAATATAATATCCATTCAGACTGGCTGGTTACGGCATCCCATGCGATCACAGCCGTATCCCCCGAGATTTCCGTTGCCGATAAATCTTTAGGTATCCGGCATTCCGGTATAAAAGAAATATTCAGGTCATCGATGTAAAATTCCTCAGGGCTCATAAAAGCGATGTATTTGCCGTTCCCTTCATAACTGTCGAGGAATAGCCGCGCATCATACCAGCGATTTACAAGATAGGGTGTCAATATTGCCAAGGTGTCGAAAGTGCTGAAGTCTTGAGGATCGCTTACCGAGCCAACGATAAGACTATTACCCTGACTGACCGTATACATCCTGAAATTTAATTCCAGCGTGTCCAGGGGTAAGGTATCGTCGAAACGTGGTGTTACTGCCACGGAATATCCCATATACGGGTTGGTGAGCCTTAAAGCGGGATCGGTAAATGCAACGTTCCGGAAAACGAAAGGATGTGCACTCGTAGTACCGCTGTTAAGTTTACTCCAGCAACTGGGGATAGGATAACCGGGCGCACCGCTGCCCCAATTATTGAAATCTTCGAAATAAGGCAGGTCCGTTTCTTTTATAGTTTCACATTCGGAGTCAATTTCCAGCGGATATGACCAGACACTCGAAGAAATGTCCGAACATACGGAACGCACGTAAATTTCATATCTTGAATTCGGAATCAGTATACCGTTAAGGTGGAAAAACGTATCCGTTGCGGCAACCGTGGTTGCGGTGTCAGGGTCGAAGCCTTGCAAACCATAAACGATTTCATAGCCTAAAGCATCTTCGTCAGGATTCCAGCTTACCGAAATTCCATATTGGGCGGGATCATTCACTTCAAAAGATAGGGGTCGTGTACAATCCGAAATGGAATCTATTCTCAAATCATCTATATAATAGACCATTCCACCGTTAGAACCGATGCTTCCGTCACTTTTAACCGCAATATAGCGGCCCGTTCCGCTGTAGGTTTTGAAAGGTACGGTATAATAACTCCACGAATAAGGAAGCGTGATCCTTTCGATGGGTTCAAATGTGTTGATATCCATTGGATCATCCATTACTCCAATTTCAATAAACTGGTTCATCACGATTCCTTTTAAATAAAAAGAGACTTCCACCTCATTGATATTAAAATTAGAGGCTAATGCCGGTAATGTAACTGCAGCGTAACCATTTCTCGGAGGGCCAAACTGTAATGAGGCCGGTGAACTGTGCGATGATTCATCGGTAATACGCACCTGATTTGCTCCTGTGCTTATCCTTTCCCAGCAATCCGGAATGGGATAGAAGGGAGCGCCGTAGTCGTAATGGTCAAAATTTTCGATCCAGGGAAGCGTGTCCAGTTCCCGGCATTCCGTCCGGAATTCAAGAAAAGCCGTGTCCGGAGTTCCTGACGAACATACGGGCGCTACTTTGACCATATACTGTGTATAGCCATCCAGATTATCGATGAAAACGGTATCGGTATTCTCGATCCCCGCTGTGGTCCACGCCAGATCTTCCTCAGCTTTATAAGCCACATGCCAGGAAGCCGGCTGGCCGGTAGGTACAACCCTGATTTCTATAGATTTGGAAGTAATGTCCTGTATAATAAGATTCGGAGCCGGACAATCGCTGACCGGATCACAACTTTTTAGAAATTTGATGCGGTTCCTGTAATTGGTATAATACAGGGAGCCGGAAACAGGGTAATTGTTTACATCCGGAACTTCCCAGTTACTGGTAAAAAAGATCGCGCGGTTAACCAGGTCAACCGAATCGGTATAATAGGTGCTGCGATTACCATATTCTGCAGACCGGCTTGAACTGTCGCATACCACGATCAACAGGTTATCAGTCCCGTTATAGTCGAATAAAGTGTCAAAGTAGATTTCGTTCCACCCTTTACTGCTATTGAGGCTTCCGTTATAAACGTGAGTAAGTGGCGCATTATCCCAGTCGTTACCGCTATTAAATTGAGATTTTGTCGTATGGGCAAGATAAACGGCAACCTTGTTTTTACCTTCCACGGCACCGTCGAAGGCATAGTCGAAAGCCAGTCCCCGTAAAGTCGTGGCGCCCTCTAATTCGGACGCTAAGAATATCTGCTGTGAAAGGGAGTAATTGTTATTATTATCTATAGGGAGCTGGTATAATTCGATTACCTGGTTTCCGAAAATTTGTTCTCCGCCTGTTTTACATCCCGTTGTAAAACTTCCGGTAGTGTATTCTTCACCGGGTTCACCCCCGCAAACAGATGAGATCCTAAGCTGGTAATTTGCATTTTCATTTAATCCGGTCAGGATAATAAAATCTTCGGGAGTGGTTGTTTGATTCCATATTAAAGAGTCCGTTTCTTTATATTCGATCCTCATTTCTTCCGGATTATCTACTGTTCCCCTTGTCCAGGCTATCCGGGCGGAATTACCGCCGACATCGGATATGAAAAGGTTTGTGGGAGGGGAACATGAAGAGTACTCTTCAATAATAATCTCATCAAGGAAAATAGAATTGCTCAATCCCTGACTCCTCTTGTCGGAACGGAAAGCGATATATTCACCGGTTTCATGGTATTCATTGAAATAAACGACAAATTCTTCCCATGTATAAGTGTGTTCGGGAGAAAAAGTCCGGATAAGTTCGAATGACTCAGGATCTTCCGGATCCGTCATGATTCCTATGTCAAGGCTTCCGGTCGAATTATTCCTGAATAATCGGAAAGATAGACGCAGGGAATTGACGGGCATAGTAATCCTTGGTAATACTACCAGGTTAAATGTGTTCGAAGAAGAACCGAATTGCAAATGTTTTTTCGATCTGCCACCCGAATAATCATTGGCAATTTGCGGATTCCACATTTCATCAGAAAGATTTTTCCAGCAGTGGGGAAGTTTTACATCTAAATAATCCTCGAAATTCTCTTCGTATGGTAATTGCGTAATCCCGTCACAAGGATTGGGTCTCATCAGGATCTCAGTGGAGACTTTCTGCGATTCACATCCGGTGGACCAGACAGCGGAAATTTCATAAAGGTAGGTTCCGCCTTCCGATAAAGAATCCAGAAAGAAAAGATCGGTAGAAGTCCCGATAAGATCATCATTTCGATAAATATTGAATAAAGTAATGGTATCAGTGTTTTCTTCCCCCGGTTGAAGGCAATCCGGATTTTGCCATTGGAATTTTACGTGATACCAGGCAGTATCATGAAGATTAACACTCAGGTTTTTCGGGGGATCGCAGGCACATTGCGACCTTACTGTGATAAAGCTGCTGAATATCAGCAATAAAATAAAAATTTTTCTCATAACTTTAGGTTAGTTTCTGTTCTGATTAACACGATATACAATTGGAATTGTATAAGGAAAAAAACGTTAAGTTAATGCTTTTATTGTTAATTTAATACTCAGTATATAGGAAAAAAATTATATATTTCACCACTAATACATATTTTGTGTTTATTTGATGCTTTATTCCGGATAATGTTTAGGGAGAGGCTTGTTACAACTTATTGAAATGCCCGTATAATAAATGAACAAATTTACCGTTCTGTGGTTTTAATTCTGATATTAAATTAAGCGAAAAAAAATGGGTTTTTACTGGCTGATTTTCATTGTATTTATGGTATTGGGACTGGTGGTAAGCCAGACTCTCAAAGTTAAATTCGAACGGTATTCTAAAGAACCGTTGCGTTCCGGCATGACCGGCAAGGATATTGCGGAAAAAATGCTCCGTGATAACGGTATACTCGATGTGAAGGTGATTTCCACACCGGGACATTTGAGCGATCATTATAATCCGAAAGATAAAACCATCAACCTGAGTGACGGTGTTTACAATAGTAACAGCGTTGCTGCAGCAGCCGTGGCCGCCCACGAGTGCGGACATGCCGTGCAACATGCTACAGCTTATAAATGGTTAAAAATGCGTTCCGCGATGGTGCCGGTGGTTCAGTTTGGTTCCAACTGGTCACAATGGATTTTGCTGGCAGGTTTGATCATGCTGGGTATATCCGCCACTTTCCAGTCTATCGCTTTTATAGTATTGATCGTTGGAGTTTGCCTTTTCGCGTTAAGCACGCTTTTCGCATTCATCACCCTTCCCGTGGAATACAACGCGTCAAACCGGGCGCTGGCATGGCTGGATGCTACAGGAATTGTACAGGGAACGGAACATGAGCATGCCAAAGACGCTTTGAGATGGGCCGCCAGAACATACGTCGTAGCAGCTTTATCCTCGTTGGCAACCCTCCTTTATTATATCGCCCTGATTTTCGGGGGAAGAAGAAATAATTAGTTTTTGTTTTTCTACCGGAACTTGAGGTAGAGGTTCATCGGTACATATCTGTTTTCCGGAACGGAAAAAGAACCGGAAAAGATCTGTATATCCTTGACAGTTTGTGTATTCAGCGATTCTTTTGAAAAATATTCGCCGGCCTTATCCTGTTGGTCGGGAAATAAAAAACAAAACTCGAAAATATTTTCAGACGGTAAATTAGCCTTTGAAAAACGATAGAGCGGCTGATTCGCAAAAGAATTCTGAACGATCCGGTTCAGGTAATACTGTAAGGTAGTGACCGTATCCGAAAATATATAATATCCTTTGTACTCCACATAATAATTTAATGAAGCGTCCTGATGGATACCATCAGATAACAATGCGTTAAAATCAGTTAACCTGGTTTTATAGATGGTTTGTTGCTGATGAATAATTTTGTGTTCCGGTAGTAGACTGTCAGGCAAAAATGTTTGCGGTTTTATGCGATTGGTATCCAGTGCCATCACAAGGTAATATAAGCGTGTGCTATCTTTTTCCAGGGTGAACAGGGTAGTGGATTCCGGCTGTATTAATTCGTAAGCTTTAAGGGCAGCTTGTAATTTTGCCTCATTGCCGGCAGGGAAGCCGGAAATGAATTTTTGTGGATAAGGAGTTTTTGAGATGCAATAAAAAGAACTGGTAAACGGAATAACTACATCGGGGTTTCCCGGAGAATTTACCTGATCTTTGAATTTATTGTAGAAAGAGGAATCGTTTAAAGTATAACCGGCCAGCATAATTTCCTTGTCTGCAAACCTTATCTGGAAAGCACTCCATTCGGAGGCTTTGGAAATATTAACCAGTACGTCATGATAAGAACTCCGAATAAAATGCTTATTCTGTTCAAAAAAATTGGCATGGTTAAGGATCAGCCAGTTTTGTTTTGCATTTTTGGAAATAAGCTGATATAGAGAAGAAAATTCTTTATTGGCCAATAAATTACGGGGATGTTTCAACTGTACGATTGATTTTTTCAAAAGCTCGATATCCTCTGAAACAGTAAAAACGTTATTATGGAAGCTGAACGAGAATTTTTTGTAATGTGTTCCGTAAGAATAGATTTTGACTTTATCAAAAGGAATAAAATTCCGGTTATCTATTTTTAATGCGCTCAAGAGTTCCCTGAAAGCAGCTTCGGATATATTGGCCGAAAGCAGGAGCTGGGATTTGTCCCCATTGTGGTGACATGAAATAATGACCGGGGTCCTGCCGGGAAATTTCTCCATAATAAATTCAAATCCCGGTAAAGCCGACATGCAAAAGATCTCGTCAAGATAGGGGAGTACCGAAGAGGAATTTTTAATAAAAGCATCGTTATCGTTAATCTGAAAAATGAAGGATGCGTCCGATGGCACCGTTTCCACAAGGTCGGCATTATATTGCCGGAAAAAGTTGTGATAGAAAAATATCCCGATCCCGATTACCAGGATAACCGAAACCACCCCGACGACCGGCCAGAGCTTAAAAGTCCTGTATTTTTTTTTCATAATTCAGATTATATTGAATGTATCCGGATACTAAGCCTGGGTTTCTTCCGGCACAACGGTATCTTCCGTTTTTTCCGCCGTTTCGGTTTCCTTATTTTCTTCCGGGGATATTAAATCATTTTCAAGCAGGAGATTATACCATAGTAATACTTTCTTTATATTGGATACGTAAACCCGTTCTTTGTCATAGTCAGGTAATATTTCCTCGAAATAGCTCTTCATCTTATTATTATCATTCATGATATCGGGGATTTTATTTCCCTTTTCTTTATCATAAATAGTTAGAAGGATTTTTTCCAATGCCACATCGTCATCTTCGGTAAATATCGCGATGTTATCCAGCGAAGATATACCGTCATGTGAAAAAGCCGGACTTTTCTTTTTATCAAGCAGCGACTCCACGATAAAGCTGTTCTTTGTTTTGGAAATCAATTTAAATAGTCCCGGTTTTCCATTAATCGTCAAAATGTTACTTAAATCCATCTTCTAATTCTTTTTTGTTAGTAATATTTTATTATTCTTTCTCTGATATAAGTATCTCCATTGGCTTTTTGCCTTATTTCCATCGTCCAGTTCCCTTCGGCATCATGTTCAGGATAATCGTAAACTTCCCGGTAGTTGTGAAGCCGGTCTTCATAAATCACTTTGAGTAATTTCCCGTAATCGTCATACTGGGTATAAGTGTATTCGATAATGTTATTTTTATTCCGGAACACCCTGCGGTTCACCTCGTCTCCGAAATTGTCATATTCAATAGTGACGTACTTGAACAGTTTGTTGTTGGGGTCATACTGGTCTATACGGCTTACAAGTCCGTATAAATTATATTCCATCTCACTGCGCAGGGTATGCGTAATATGATCTTCTTTCATTTCAATCACATTGCCTACGCCGTCGGTTTTATAATAAACGGCATATATCATGGAATCCAAATGGAATAACTTTTCGCTGGCAATATGGTTGTTGACGTCATATTCGTATTGGGACCTGTTGACCACTTTTCCTTCATGATTCGTTTCGATCCAATAATCTTCCTTGGCATCTTTGCGGTAGAAAACGGACTGGACGGAAACCAGACTGTCCGCTTCATCCAGTACGGTAACCTTGAGTAAATAACCGTCGGGACTGTATTCATGAATGGTAGTGGATATTTTACGTCGTGATTCTCGCGTGCTGTCCGATGTATTATCATAGTAAAGCGTAGAGGATATGGACTGTACTTTACCCATAAGGTGGTTCCTTTGCAGGTGGTTTTTTTCATAATCCGGAACAATAATGATTTCCGGAGTTTTAGGCCTGCAGGATGATAACAATACCACAGCCGACAAGAACAGGAAAGCGGTGAATCGCATATTAAAAGGATTTTTCGATAAGCTCATCGTCAGCCATATTCGGCAAAGTCACTTTAAGTTCCGGATTTTCCTCCATAGCCCTTTTGATGGCGAACACCGCCCCTTCGTTTCGGGCCCAGGAACGTCTTGAAATACCGTTGTTCACATCCCAGAAAAGCATACTTTTCAGGCGTCTGTCGGCTTCCGGGGAACCGTCCAGAAGCATTCCGAAACCGCCGTTGATTACTTCACCCCAGCCAACGCCGCCGCCGTTGTGTATCGATACCCAGGTAGCGCCACGGAATGAATCGCCTATGACATTCTGGATCGCCATATCTGCCGTAAACGAAGAACCGTCGTATATATTTGAAGTTTCCCGGAATGGGGAATCCGTTCCGGAAACATCATGATGATCCCGTCCCAATACTACCGGAGCGGAAAGTTCTCCGTCACGGATAGCCCGGTTAAAAGCTTCCGCGATCTTAATACGTCCCGTCGCATCGGCATAAAGGATCCTGGCCTGGGAACCCACGACCAGTTTATTTTCCCGCGCTCCTTTGATCCACTGTATATTATCCCTCATTTGCTGCTGGATTTCCACCGGCGACTCCTGACTGATTTTTTCCAGGACTTCCATGGCGATACGGTCCGTAATTTCCAGGTCTTCTTCTTTTCCCGAAGTACATACCCAGCGGAAAGGACCGAAACCGTAATCGAAGCACATCACACCCATAATATCCTGTACGTAGGAAGGATATTTGAAAGTGCCGTCGGTTTTCATAATATCTGCGCCCGCGCGGCTTGCTTCAAGCAGGAAAGCGTTTCCATAGTCGAAGAAATACATTCCTTTTGCTGTCAGCGCATTGATCGCATCTACCTGCCTGCGGAGGCTGGATTGTACCGATTCCTTAAATTTTTCAGGTTTTTCCGCCATCATGATCTGCGATTCCTCCAAAGTATAATCGACGGGATAATAACCTCCTGCCCAGGGATTATGCAGGGAGGTCTGATCCGATCCCAACTCTACGGAGATATTATTTTTAACGCAATATTCCCATAGATCCACTATATTTCCCTGATAGGCGAAAGAACGGGCGATTTTCCGCTCACGGGCTTCCGCTACGTTTGCCATAAGTTTCTCAAGGTTGTCATGGATTTCATCCACCCATCCCTGGTCATATCTTTTCCGGGCTGCCAGTGGGTTTATTTCCGCAGTGATGGAAACACATCCCGCGATATTCGCCGCCTTAGGTTGTGCCCCTGACATACCGCCCAGACCGGCTGTAATAAATAATTTACCCGCCAGTGAACCGCCTATTTTCCGGCCGGCATTCAATACCGTAATCGTAGTACCGTGTACGATTCCCTGCGGGCCTATGTACATATAAGAACCGGCTGTCATTTGTCCGTATTGGCTTACGCCCAGGGCATTCATCCTTTCCCAGTCGTCAGGGGAAGAATAATTGGGGATAACCATACCATTGGTTACGACAACACGGGGAGCATCAGGATGTGAAGGGAATAACCCCATCGGATGTCCCGAATACATCACAAGTGTCTGGTGATCGGTCATCTGGGATAAATATTGCATGGTAAGCCTGTACTGTGCCCAGTTTTGGAAAACTGCGCCATTGCCTCCGTAAGTGATCAATTCATGGGGATGTTGCGCCACTGCCGGATCGAGGTTATTCTGGATCATCAGCATAATGGCCGCGGCCTGCCGGCTTTTGGCCGGATATTCATCGATGGGACGGGCATACATTTCGTAATCAGGACGATAACGATACATATAAATACGTCCGTATTGTTGCAGTTCCCTGGCAAATTCAGAAGCCAGGAGAGCGTGCTGGGACGGATCGAAATAGCGTAAAGCATTGCGCAGAGCCAGTTTTTTTTCCTCCTTCGTCAGTATGTCTTTTCTTTTGGGCGCATGGCTTACATCGGGATCATAAGGTTTAATATCCGGAATTTCGGATGGTATACCTTCCATAATATCCCGTTGAAATTCATTTATTTTCATTGTTAACAATATTTTAGAGCCAAATTAAGCAAAGATGCAAATTTACATGATTTTTTTATATCATTTACTCCGGTTCCTGAAAATTTAGGAGAAAACTTCCGGGAAACAGACTTCCGGTTTGTCGTTAAGTTTATTCCCGGAATTATGATATAACCGTTTTTAAGAATATGAATTAAAATATGTATTTTTGTCCGCTTTAATATTAATAATCTATGGAAATCATTACCACACCAATAGACGATCTCTGGATTCTGAAACCCAAAATTTTTTATGATGACCGGGGTTATTTTTATGAAAGCTATAATCAGCATGTTTTAACGGAGCTGGGCATTCCGGACATTTTCGTCCAGGATAACCAGTCGTGTTCGAAAAAGGGTGTTCTGCGCGGTATGCATTTCCAGTCCCCTCCCCATGCACAGGCGAAATTGGTGAGGGTAATACAGGGTTCCGTTATGGATGTGGCCGTGGATATCCGGCGTGACAGCCGTACTTACGGGCAACATTTCTCGGTGGTTTTATCGGCGGATAACCATTGGCAGTTTTACCTGCCCGTCGGGTTTGCCCATGGTTTTATGGCCCTGGAGGATGATACGGTTTTCTGTTATAAGTGTTCTGATTTTTATCATAAGGATTCCGAAGGAGTATTGAGATACGATGATCCGGCGTTAGCGATAGAGTGGCCCATGCCCCCGGTATTGGTCAATGAAAAAGACCTTCGGACTGAAAATTTTACCGATTTTAAATCTCCGTTTTAATGAAGACCCGATTGATTATTTTCGATATGGACGGTACATTGCTGGATACCTTACAGGATCTGGCCGATTGTACCAATTATATTTTGGATAAGAACGGTTATCCCACGCATCCTTTGGACGCTTATCGCTATTTTGTAGGTAACGGTATAAGAGTTCTGATAGAAAGGGCATTACCGGAACAAGATCGTAATGAGCAGCGCATCGAAGAAGTTTTCCAGGAATTTATACCCTATTATGAAAAGCATAAGGAAGATATGACAAAGCCTTACGACGGGATCATTCCGTTATTGGAAGAACTTGGCAAACGGGGAGTACTTTTAAGCATCGCATCCAATAAAGTTCAGCAGGCCATGGATCCTTTGGTGGCCCACTATTTTCCCGGCATTCATTTCGCCGCGGTATTAGGAAACCGGGCAGGTATACCACCCAAACCGGATCCGACCATAGTCGAGGATATATTGAAAATTACCGGAGTGAGCAAGATCGAAACCCTTTATATCGGTGATACGGCCGTAGATATGAAAACCGCCGCCGCCGCGGGCATATACAAGATAGGCGTGCTGTGGGGTTTCCGCAACCGGGAAGAGTTGGAACAGGCGGGTGCGGATGCCATCGTGGCTCATCCCGACGAGATCCTGCATTATCTTAAACATTAAATTTCCATATCTTCCGGCGATATAGTGCTCTTTAAAGTAATTTCCTGTGTTTTGGTCTTACTTTGTTTAGCCACAAAGATACTTACGTTAAGGTCAAATCCGATAAGAATCATGATCGAACTCCAGTAAAGCCATAACATAATGGCAAACAACGCTCCTATGGAACCATAGATAAGGTTGTAAGTCGGAAACCAGTAGAAATAGAAGTTCAGAGCGTAAAGCAGGATGATCAGCATAATGGTGGACAGGGTAGAACCCGCGGAGAAGAACCTGAAATATTTTTTATTGACCGGCGCGAAATAGAAAAGGAGCGACAGCAGTAAATAAGCAAGTATAAAAAGGAAGACCCACTTAAAGATCTGAATCCCGTAAGTGTAAAGTATGGTCGACTTGAAAATGTGACTATTGATGTAATTGATGGCAAATGAAGCGCCGATAAAAATAGCGACCGCCAGGATAATAATCAGGAACAATACCAGGATCATCACGATACAAACAAGGAATTGACGTAAAATACTACGGGTTTGGATTTTGAAATAAGTGATATTAAGGGAAGTTACGACGGAATTCATACTGATTACGGACAGATAAAGTCCGATACCGATAGAGCTATAAAGCAGTAAACCGTTCTGTTTCATGACCACTCCGGAAATCACGTTAGAGATGGCCGGCCAGGTATATTCGGGAACCATGGAATGAATAAAATCCATTAACTGTACACGAATCGATTCATCCAGGAAAGAGATGGCTGCAAACAGAGCCATGAGCATAGGGATGAGCGCGATAAAAATACGGTAGGTCATAGCGGCGGCCCGCTGGAATAATATACCTTTCACCAGGGATTCTATAAAAAATCTCATAACCTCGAGAAAAGGTATCCCCTCGAAACCGGGTAATACCAGTCTCTTCAGGTAAATATTAAATTTCCGGAAATTTTTGTTTTTCTTAATATTTTCCTTCGCTTCTCCCCATTTCTGCTTTACATTCATTATCTGG
>CALECM010000003.1 GCA_937949745.1 uncultured Bacteroidales bacterium
TGGCTAAACTGTAACAACTCCTCCCTACGGTCGTCAGACAGTTACAGTTCTTAACGCCAAAGAACCTTGATTTTTAACGCATCAAAATTTAAAGCGGCTTCTTTACCCGTTGGCTGAGACTTTCAAAGCCAAACGTGAATATAAAATCTTCTATAGTTGTCATCCTGAGCGAAGCGAAGGATCTGATTTATGAACTCCGTATTTAAGTTACTGAACTTAAATACGGTGACACAGTCGCAAATGAGGATCAATAAATTGATATGAGTATTGAATGGGAAAACCAATATGGTTTTCCTTTCCGGTAAATAAATGCCGACGGACGACGATATAATTTTAGAATTCCGCGTTCATAGGGGTACGGGGAAACGGAATGACATCACGTATATTCGACATACCGGTCACGAACAACAGCAATCTTTCAAAACCCAGTCCGAAGCCTGCGTGAGGTACCGTACCGAATTTGCGGGTTTCGAGATACCACCACACGTCTTTTTCCGGGACTCCCATTTCGTTGATACGCCTTAATAACTTTTCGTAGTTCTCTTCCCGTTCGGAGCCACCGATGATCTCGCCTATCTTCGGGAATAAAACATCCATCGCCCGTACCGTTTTCCCGTCGTCATTTTGTTTCATGTAGAAAGCTTTGATGTCTTTCGGATAATCCGTCAGAATTACCGGCTTATGGAAATGTTGTTCTACCAGATATCTTTCATGCTCTGCCTGAAGGTCTATGCCCCATTCCACTTTAAATTCAAATTTCTTACCTGAATTCAATAATATATCAATCGCTTCGGTATAAGTGAGGCGCACGAATTTATTGTCGATCACAAACTGAAGTCTCTGGATTAATTCTTTATCGAACATGTCGTTCAGGAATTGCAGGTCATCCTGGTTATGGTCCAAAGCATACTTAACAAGATACTGAATAAATTCTTCAGCCAGATCCATATTATCATGGATGTCGTTAAAAGCGACTTCCGGCTCGATCATCCAGAATTCCGCCAGATGTCGCGGAGTATTGCTGTTCTCGGCCCTGAATGTCGGCCCGAAGGTATAAATACCACCTAGAGCCAGAGCGCCCAGTTCGCCTTCCAATTGTCCTGAGACCGTAAGGCTGGTTGGTTTTCCGAAGAAATCACGGCTGTAATCTACTTCTCCTTCCGGAGTTTTGGGAACATCCTGAAGGTCGAAAGTTGTGACATTGAACATTGCGCCGGCGCCTTCCGCATCGGATCCCGTGATGATGGGAGTATGAAGATAATAAAATCCTTTGTCGTTGAAATACTGATGTATGGCAAAAGCCATGGCATGACGCAATCTCAGTACGCATCCGAAATAATTGGTCCTGGGACGCAGATGGGCAATTTCCCGCAGGAATTCCATACTGTGACCTTTCTTTTGCAACGGATAAACTTCCGGATCGGCAGTCCCGTAAAGTTCAATCTTCTCAGCCTGGATCTCAATGGTTTGTCCCTTCCCCTGTGATTCCACCAGTTTCCCATCCACTGAGATGGAAGATCCGGTAGTGATCAGTTTCATCATTTCAGGATCGAACTTTTCCAGATCGACCACGACCTGTATATTATGAATAATAGAACCGTCATTTAATGCAATGAACGCCACTGCGTTATTCCCTCTTTTTGTCCGGACCCATCCTTTTACGTTAACATCGTTTCCAATACCTATACTTTCCGGTTTCTTAACCAGATCTATTATTTTAGTACGTTTCATTGTTATTTATCCTAAATATGCTTTCAAATTTTTACACTTGGAAGAATTCTTCAAACGCCGGATAGCTTTTTCTTTGATCTGCCTTACCCGTTCGCGTGTAAGCTCGAATTTCTCACCGATTTCTTCCAGGGTCATCGGATGTTTGCTGTCCAATCCGAAATAAAGCTTCAGAATATCCGCTTCCCGCTGAGGCAATGTCGATATAACACGATCGATCTCCGTTCTGAGAGATTCGTAGATCAATCCTTTATCGGGCGTGGGACTTTCTTCCGATTTAAGCACATCATACATGTTGTTGTCCTCATCCTGGGTAAGGGAGGCATCCATGGAAAGATGCCGTGAGGAATTGCGCATGGAATCTTTTACTTCGGCTTCGGTAATATCCAAAAGCATGGCTATTTCTTCCGCTTTCGGTTCCCGCTGGAATTCCTGCTCCAACATTGAATAAGCTTTATTGATCTTATTGATGGTCCCGATTTTGTTTAACGGTAACCTCACGATCCTGGATTGTTCGGCTAAAGCCTGCAGAATGGACTGACGAATCCACCAAACCGCGTAGGATATGAATTTAAAACCCCTGGTTTCATCAAAACGTTGTGCCGCTTTGATGAGGCCCAGATTACCTTCATTGATAAGGTCGGGAAGGTTCAGTCCCTGATTTTGGTATTGTTTGGCAACCGATACTACGAATCTTAGGTTGGACTTTGTTAATTTTTCCAAAGCCTGGCGGTCACCTTCTTTGATAAGGCGGGCTAATTTCACCTCTTCTTCGGCTGTTATTAATTCCACTTTACCAATATCGTGCAGGTATTTATCTAATGATGCGGTCTCACGATTGGTAACCTGTTTCGCAATGTTGAGCTGTCTCATAGGCAAGTAAATTTTCTTTCACTTTACGGTAAAAATGCTTTTTTGTTACGCCGTGTTTCCACATACCCTTCAAACGTGAAAAACGGGATGCAAAGGTAATAAAAATATTTCATTACTATTTCATTATGAATATTATTTGTACTTTTGAGGCAATAACAGACCCGGTTATTCCCATGACAAAAAAGATCCCGATTTTCTTGTATATAGTCATCATGGCTGTGCTCGCGGTAGCTACTCTCATGGAATGGCGCTTTGGCACACCGTTTATAAAGGATCATATTTACCGGCAATGGTGGTTTGTGATTCTTTGGTCTTTGCTATTTTTGTATATTATATTATTAATAATTAAATTAAAATTATATAGTAGGATTTCTGTATTTTTTATTCACTTGTCATTTCTCTTCATATTGGGTGGAGGGTTCCTTACATTCCTTACCGGAAAATCGTCGACTTTGCATTTAAGGCAGCAACAGTCGGTAAACTATGGCATTAATACGGATAAAAATACAAAGCTCGTCCTTCCTTTTGACATTATACTGGAATCATTCGAAATCGAGTATTATCCCGGGACCAATACTCCGGCTGACTACATCAGCCATATCAGTATCGAAGGAACCAAAAAGGTAAGGATGACGGTTTCCATGAACCGGATAGGATCATATCAGGGATATCGTTTGTATCAGAATTCGTATGACCGGGATTTACAGGGAAGCAATCTCACCGTAAAATATGACCCGTGGGGAATCGGCATTACCTATTTCGGATATTTATTGTTCTTTATCGGTATTGTATTTTATTTCTTTTCGCCGAAATCCAATTTCAGAAAATTACTCAGGCATCCGTTACTCAAGATTTCGTTGATCGCGATTCCTATCTCTGTATGCGGCTGTGGAAAAACATATGGATCCGGTACTCTACCCGGAGATATGGCGAATGATTTCGGTGAAATACTGATTTATCATAATGGACGTATAATGCCGTTACAAACCTATGCCAAAGATTTCACGCTGAAATTGTCAGGGAAAAATCATTACCTGGATTTTAGTCCCGAACAGGTATTGGCAGGGTGGATTTTTTATCCGCGGGAATGGCAACAGGAACCCATGATCAAAGTAAAAAACAAATCCCTCCGGACTCAATATCAGTGGGGGAAAAACATAGCATTATCTGATCTTTTTGACGAATCCGGCCGTTATAAATTTACTTCTCAGACGAACTCTTCCGGCAATCAGGGGAAGGTATCTCCTGTATTGAAATCGATCGGAGAGATTAACGAGAAAGTGGAACTGATCATGATGTTACAATCGGGAATCCCGTTAAAAATATTTCCTGTTATGGAAGGAGGGTTTATCCGATGGTATTCTCCTGCCGATTCACTTCCACCCGCTGTGCCTTCCGAGCAACGTCTCTTCATAAAAAATTATTTCGGATTACTACATACGGCAATCACCAATCATGATCATGTGCAAATGGAATTTCTATTTCGTGCTTTAAAAAATTATCAACGCGATATTGCGGGAGAATCTATGCCTTCTCCGGCCAAAATCCGGACGGAGATTCTATACAACCGGATTAATTTCAGTTCTGTTTTGTTTAAAGGTAATCTTACGGCAGGAATACTGGCGTTGTTATATTTTATCCTTACCCTGTTTGGCAAATTACAGAGGACCAGCTTGATTCGTAAACTTTTTTTAGGGTACCTGATCATTGCTTTTATCTTCCATAGTGGCGGATTAATATTGAGATCTGTTATAAGCGGGCATTTACCGATGAGCAACGGATTCGAGACGATGCTTTTTGTTTCGGGATGTATCATGCTGATCACTTTATTATTCCAGCGCAGGATTCCGCTATTGATGCCTTCGGGATTGCTTTTATCCGGTTTTACCTTGTTGGTAGCCCATATCAGCTCGATGAACCCTCAGATCACACCTTTGGTTCCCGTACTAAACTCCCCGCTTTTAAGTTTACATGTATCGGTCATTATGTTTTCTTACGCATTGTTCGCTTTCCTGTTCCTGAACGGTATCCTTTCGATCTCACTTTATTACATTCAAAAACGTAACCACCCTTATATAGCAGTAAAACATCTGCTGCAATTGACCTTGGTAAGCAGGATATTTCTTTACCCTGCCGTTTTTCTTTTAGGGACAGGGATTTTTATCGGGGCCATATGGGCTAATATCTCATGGGGAACCTACTGGTCTTGGGATCCGAAAGAGGTGTGGGCATTGATCACATTCATGATGTACGGGCTAGCGCTTCATTTTCCCATAAATGGAAAATCGGGGAAACCGATTCGTTTCCACCTGTTTTTAATTTTGGCTTTCGGAACCGTACTGATGACCTATTTCGGAGTGAATTTCCTTTTAGGCGGAATGCATAGTTACGGAGGTTAGCGCAGGAATTTGACCTTCAAACCGGGTATTTTCCTCAAAGCTTCCAAAATCCGGTCCGCATCCCGGCGTCTTAACGTAAAATCGAGTATATACCGGTCTTCGTACGACTGTCCGTTTATTTTAATGCCATCGTGTTTTAAAATTTGCATAACCGGATTCATCGCGGCATAGTCGAACCTGATCTCATAAGTCTCATCAATGGTCTTTTCGATGATCGTATTGGCTTCTATGGCATCTTTCGCGGCCGTGCGGTAAGCGTTGATCAAACCCGGAACACCTAATTTAGTTCCTCCGAAATACCGTACTACCACAATTAAGACGTTGGTAATATCATGGGATAGAAGTTGTCCGTATATTGGTCGTCCGGCGGTGCTGGAAGGTTCGCCGTCATCGTTCATACGGAAAACGGCTTTATCGGGCCCCAGGATATAGGCATAACAATGATGGCGGGCATCATAATATTTTTTCTTAATTTCGGCAAGTTTCCCTTTGATCTCTTCCTCTGAGGTTACCGGAAGGGCGAAAGCGATAAATTTGCTCCCTTTCTCCGTATAGATGCCTTGAGATTCATGTTGCAGGGTTTTATAGGTGTCTTCGAACATAATGAACCGTATTATTCGTAACCTTCAGTTCCGCATCATAAGCCAAATTTAAGGAAGGAGCCGGCAGCCCTTCTTCCCAGTAGTGGTCGCCCGTCAGTATCCGGATTTCATCCCATAAACCCGCATCTAAGAATTTATATAAGGTTTTGGGTCCTCCTTCCACGATAACCGATTGTATTTTTTCCCGGTAAAGGATATCCGAAGCTTCCTTGATATGATCCGGCAGGAACTGAACAGACTGGTCTGTTTCCGGGCTGGCTTTCTGATTACTTATGACAAACCGTTTAGGATTTTTTCCCGGGTAATAACGGGTAGTCAGTTGAGGTCTGTCGTTTTTCCAGGTATTATATCCCACCAGTATCGCATCTTCTTCGCTTCTCCATTTGTGGACGATAGTTCTCAATTCCCTGTTTGTGATCCAGTGGGCGCCAATATCTTCCGGATTGCGATGCGCAACATCCATGAAACCGTCGGCCGTACGGGCCCACTTTAAAATGATGTAAGGCCGTTTAAGGAGATGATACGTAAAAAACCGTTTGTTGAGTTCTTTACATTGCTCATCCAGGATATGGGTCACGGTTTCAATGCCTGCATCGTTGAGCATGCGTATGCCCTGTCCGTTTACTTTCGCATTGGGGTCGATATTGCCGATCACCACTTTCGGGATCCCGTAACTGATGATCGCTTCGGCACATGGAGGTGTTTTTCCATAGTGGGAACACGGTTCCAGATTGACATAAAGCGTCGATTCTTTGATAAGTTCCGGATCTTTCACACTTCTGATGGCGTCGATTTCAGCGTGCGACTTGCCGTATTCCCGGTGAAATCCTTCCCCTATGATTTTATTCCGGGCCACCAGGACCGCCCCTACTAACGGATTGGGTTGTACCCGTCCCAAACCTAAAGATGCGAGGGAAAGGCATCTCCGCATAAAAGATTCATGTATGGAAAAATCATTTTCCATAAGCTCATTCATCTTTATTCAAAAAATAGGATAATGGTTGTACCTGCCTGTCGAAATGAAAATACTGCATACTGTAGAGAGTGGATTCATCCCCGTCCACAATTGCGTAAAACCGGTCGAGGTCCCAATCGAATTCGGAAGGGTCTATATCCTGGAATTCGCTTAAACTAATGCCTCCGTCGTAGGTACGGCGGTATAATTTCGCTTCCGTGGTTTTACCTTCCACGTCCGTGACGGTGATGATTTTAAAAAGGTTGAATTTTAATACGGAATCTATCTGTTCCCGGGAAAGGGAGGTTTCGATATATTCGAAATTCTTATTCCTGAATTCCGAAAGCATATCGATCATTTTGATGGTATCCCAATCCATAATTCTTTCATTTTTATAATCGTAAAGATCGAAAAAACGCGGGCCCGTTTTCTCAACCCGGAAGGATTCTTCAGGATTTTCAAAGTCTTTAAATTCAGCTGTTTGTATGCGTGTTATTTTCGTTTCGAAAATGCGGTGGGTGATCCATTCCAACGGGAACTGGGAATATTGCGGCGTTAAGAATCCCCGGAAGCCTGGTATATGTACGATATAAGGTTCGTCAGTACCTTCAAGGTAAGCGAAATTGGCCACGTTATCCTGGGTGGCGGGGCCCATATAATAAGATTTCGTTTTTCTTTCTTTATCAAAAAATTTGATTCCGAATATGGTGAAAAGAGGTTTTTTCTCATAGATTTCCACTTTGACGGAATTGATGGCTAAAACCGAATTGACATTGTTTTGTGCGGTTTTAGCCACCGATTGCCTGACTCTTATATTTTGCATGGTGGAAAGTATGCCGCCTATCTTTTCCGGCATCGCCGTAAGAGAATCGTTTACCGTCCATCCGTGCGGTGTTTTCGTTAACAACACGGTATTCCCGTGCATATCCGCCAGGAAGATTTTGCTCACCCGGGAAGTATCCTCGATAGCAAAAATGGTAGAGGAGGGGCCCAATTTGCCGTTAGCCCGGAAAACACCATTTTCATAAAGGATAACAAAAACTGAAATCACCACCAGAACAATAGCGATAATGAGATATATTACATTCTTCTTTTTCATAATAAAATTATTTCCAGATGCAAAAGTAATGAAAATGTTTACTTCATAAATAGGGAATATTCACATACCCTAAAAAATAGTATTTTTGCTCCCACATTTAAAGATTGTTATGGCTATTCTTTCTGTGCAGGATTTTTCATTGGAGTTAAAACAGGACTCGGCATGGAAACCTATCCTGCACCATATTTCTTTCGACCTTGCTCACGGGGAGACTATTGGTATTGTGGGAGAATCAGGTTCCGGAAAATCCGTAACGGCTTTATCCGTGATGCGGCTCCTCGATCCCGCGATATCCGGTATCAGATCGGGAAATATTATTTTTAGGGAAGAAGATAGCGGACAGGAGATCGATCTAACTAAAATCCCGGAAAAAAAATTACAGGAAATACGGGGGAATAAAATCGCCATGATATTTCAGGAGCCCATGACCTCTTTAAATCCTGTGATCAAATGTGGAAAACAGGTGGAAGAAGCTATCCTGCTTCACGAAAAAACAGGAAAGAAGGCTGTCAGGGAAAAGGTAATAGATCTTTTCAACGAAGTGATGCTTCCGCGTCCGGAAAAAATATTCGACTCTTATCCCCATGAACTGTCGGGAGGACAAAAACAGCGGGTCATGATCGCCATGGCGATGAGCTGTAATCCGTCCGTCCTGATCGCCGATGAACCTACTACCGCTCTGGATGTGACGGTACAAAAAGGCATTCTGGAGCTTATCAGGAAATTGCAGGAGAAACACGGCATGAGCGTTATTTTCATCACGCACGATCTTGGCGTGGTAGCGGAGATTGCCGACCGGGTTATCGTGCTTTTCAAAGGTGAAATTGTGGAATGCGGTGAGATCCGGGAAATTTTCAGTAATCCGCAACATCCTTACACCAAAGGATTGCTCGCCTGTCGTCCGCCGTTAGATTGCCGTTTAAGGGTGTTGCCCACCGTGGAAGATTTCCTTAACTCATATAATCAGGATAAGGAACTCGATATAAGGAAAGAGTGGAGGAAACTGGAAGTGCCTCTTTCCGAACGGGAAGAAAACCACCGGAAACTTTATAGCCGGGAGCCGTTTTTAAGGATCGAAAACCTTTCGAAAAAATATCCGGTAAGAAAAAAGAAATTGCTGGAGAATAAGGAATATGTACACGCTCTCCGGGAAGTAAGCCTGGAAGTTTATGAAGGAGAAACCCTGGGATTGGTCGGGGAATCCGGTTGCGGAAAAACCACGTTGGGACGTTCCATGATCCGGCTCATCGAGCCTTCGGCCGGGGAAGTATATTATAAAGGACAGAATCTGTTGCAGCTTTCGCCGAAAGAAATGAGGAAACAAAGGAAAGAGATCCAAATCATTTTGCAGGATCCTTATTCCTCACTGAATCAAAGAATCACGATTGGATCGGCTTTGATAGAACCTATGAGGGTGCATCATATTCTTTCCAATGACCGGGAACGTAAAAAAAGAGCGATCGAACTCTTGGAACGGGTAAGTTTGAATGAAAGTCATTTTTACCGGTATCCCCATGAGTTTTCGGGAGGACAGCGGCAACGTATATCCATCGCACGGGCCTTAACCGTTAGTCCGCGTTTCATCATTTGCGACGAATCGGTTTCGGCGCTGGATGTCTCGGTCCAGGCACAGGTATTGAACCTGTTAAACGAACTTAAAAAAGAATATCATTTCACTTATATTTTCATTTCCCATGATCTTTCCGTCGTAAAATTTATGTCCGACCGGATGGCCGTGATGCAAAACGGCAGGATTGTGGAACTGAATGATGCAGATGAAATTTATTTTAATCCTCAAACGGATTATACCAAAAAACTGATCGCAGCAATCCCTGCGGGAAAATAAAATCATTACCTATGGAACAAATTGTATCCTCATCCAAAAAAGCCATGACCACCAAAGAAATAGTAAAACTGATCCTTCGTATTCTCGTTGGGGTAATGTTCATTACGACGGCGATCATGAAACTGTTCTCCCTCGATGAATTCGAACTGTATATATACAGCTTCGAGATATTGAATTTTGTGACGGTAACCATATTCGCCCGGCTCCTGATCGCCTTTGAATTTTTGATCGGTGTATTCCTGATCGCCAAAATACAATATAAATATACATGGTGGCTCACGATGCTGACCATGATAGGATTTACGCTTTTCCTGATCTACGCTGCTATTTTCAGGAATGATTCCAATTGCCATTGCTTCGGGGATTTCATCGAACTCAATCCGGTAAGTTCCATCATCAAAAACCTGATTACGATAGGGATCTTATTGTTGATCAAAAATGAGGAAGATTATCAATTCCGGTTTAAAAAATGGGTCGCAGGTATCGCGGTTGCGATAGCGGTTATCGTGCCGTTTGTTGTGTTCCCTATGGATGCCGTATATAATAAATTTATAGGAAGCAATAAAGAGATCAATATTTCCGCTTTCGGGAAAATGATGCAGGATACTGCCATACAGCGTCCCGATATAGAACAGGGTAATTATTTCATGGCTTTCTATTTACCCGGTTGTCAATATTGCAAATTAAGTATCAAGAAAATACATTCCATTGCCGAAAGAAATGATCTGGATATAAATAGGATAAAAATAATGATCAGTGGGGATGAAGAGCATCTCCGGTTATTTAAGGAAGAGTCTCAAACGGAAGATTATCCCTATTACATTATTTCGCCTTTTGCCTCAATGGATATTGTTTACGGACAATTTCCCACCTTCGTATATATATCCGATGGGGAAGTGATTAAAGCCACCGATTTCAGAGGGATCGACGAAAACGAACTGGTGGAATTTCTCCAATAAGGACCATCCCCGGAATGTCATGTTGAGCGATAGCGAAATATCTTTTATTTGAGGAATTTGTTCTCGGTTCGCTGCGATTATTTTATAGGGCTCGGATTCAGCTTAAAATATTACTGACAAACGTATGCCCCGCTGCTGTAATCTCCGCAATTTTCGTTAGGGTTGATCTCAATTTCATTCGGTGTTTCCCCGGGCGCGGTGCAGGTACAATACTTTTCACAACCGGATATGGATACGGCCAATACAAAGAACAGGGCTGCTAATATCTTTTTCATGATTTTATTTATTTTGATATGGCAAAGATATAAAAATGCAAATTATGGACGAAAATATTGTTCTTTAAAATAAAAATGTTAACTTTGTAATCTGAAAGTAGCTGAGGGGTGAGTAGGAAATATTTAAATGCAAATTTAAACTTCATTATTTGATATTACTGATATTATTGTCATACACTTTTATTTAACCAAATCCTATTATTATGAAAAAATTAACACTTATTGTTTTGTGTTTGACGGGACTTCTCCTAAGTATTCAGGCCGGTCCCGCAAATCCAAAGAAGATCGTGCCTTACGGCAATGAGGAAAGTAAGGCGGTTATCCGTTTACAGGAAGATTGCTCACCCATCACGGAGTTGCCGTGGGTCCAAAACTTCGACGAAGATGTGGCGAAAACCATTCCCGAATGCATGTACCGGCCATCTCCTAATGGTATATCGGCCACTGACACTTTTCCGTCCATAATCAGTAGTACTTCAAATGCTTATAGCCAGCCGAACTCATTAAAATTTAATTCAAATCTGATCACATTTGTTGTTACGCCGCAATTTGCCTATGATGTTACTGATCTGGAGATTTCTTTCAGGCTAAAAAAAGATAATAATAATAATACTCAAGGGAAAATTGTTTTAGGTGTATTTACAGATCCAACAGATACTAATACTTTTACACCTCTTCATACTATAGAACCCTCTGATAGAGAATGGCATTTATACGAATTGGATTTCCGGGAATATGAAGGTGATGGCCGTTATATCGGTTTCAAACATCATTCTCGTTATGATAATCGCTATTATTTTCTAGACGACATTATTATTAAAGCTTATTCACCATGCAAAAGACCTACCCAATTAGCCATGGTAAGTTCCGGTCCCACGGAAGCTTCACTAAGCTGGGTGGAAAACGGGGCGGCTATAAGCTGGGATATCGAATATGACACGGCCGGTTTTACTTTAGGCGAAGGCCGTTTCGACGCATCGACGCATGACGGGCCTTATATTACATTGAACCAAAATTTACTACCGGATACCCGTTATGATTTTTATGTTCGCTCTAATTGTGGCACTGAATATGGCGAATGGTCTTTTGCAGGCCATTTTATGACAACGCAGATTCCGGCTACTACTCCCTATTTATCTGATTTTGAAGATGACAATGAAAATTTAGCATGGGGATTTGCCAATTCAGGGAAAAATGACTGGTATATCGGATACGCGGTTAATAATACGGAAGGCGGAGCCCAAAGCCTCTATATTTCAAAGGATGGTGAAAATCATCAATACAACAGTTCCACCAGTGTTTCCTGGGCTTACCGGGATATTTACTTTGCACCGGCCCGTGAATATGAAATAAGTTTTGACTGGAAGGTGAAGGGCGATTATGATTATTTTTATTCGGACTATATGCGGATACTTATTGGGGATCCGGTTCCGGTTTTCGGAGGTACCTCTTCTTCGGGTATTCAAATTCCGACTGGTGCCACTTTCCTCGATGGAAACAATGATAATTACTTTGTAGCTAAAACCGCATGGACGACTTACCGGAGAGTTTTGGACGAATCATATTCCGGAAAAACCAAAAGAATTTATTTCTTATGGGTAAACAGTGGCGGTGGTGTACATAATCCCCCGGCGGTAATTGATAATCTTGTTATTAATTCCGTGATGTGTTATCCTCCCACAGCCTCTGTAGACGGCTCAACTCCCAATACGATCTCTGTTTCCTGGGAACCGGAAAATGAAAATGATTCCTGGTGGGAAGTAGCCTGTGTACCTGCAGGAGCAGCCATAGACCCGGAAAATGTTACACAGACGGATTTACTTTCCCATACATTTACCGGACTAAATTCCGGATCTTTATATGATATATATATACGTACTTTATGTATCGATGATTCCTACAGCGAGTGGTCCGCAAAAACTACATCCAATACCGGATGTGAAGCCGTGAGTATTCCCTGGACTGAGAATTTTGATGGGCTTACAGGCACAAAGCAACTTCCGGTATGTATGACAAAACATAATCCTTATAATGGATATCCCGCTTCATCGACAAATTCTCATTCCGGACAGTATTCTTTAAATTTCATTGCTAATACAATCACATATGCTGTGACTCCGGAATTCGAATTACCGGTAAAAGACCTGCAAATATCATTTTGGTTAAAAAGATATGGTGGGAGCTCTGGAACTTTCACCGTTGGGGTCATGACCGATCCAAATGATATTAATACTTTTACGCCTATTCATGTGATAACGCCTTTAGATAATGACTGGAATTACTATGATTTCAATTTTTCTTCATATACCGGTCCTGGTCACTACATCGCTTTCAAGCAGGAAGCCGAGATAGCCAATCGTGATTACTGGTTAGACGATATCGAAGTTAATGAATACAGTGTTTGTCCGCGTCCCAGTCACCTCACGGTTAATGAAATCGGTTACCAGGAAGTAAACGTAAGCTGGAATGGGAACGGAAATTCCGGATCCTGGACAGTGGTATACGGTGAACCGGGATTTAATCCGGATGAAGCTGCAGATTATTTTACGGCACAGGATACATTCCTAACTTTATCATCACTGACAGCCGGTACCGTGTATGAATTTTACGTGAGAGCTGATTGCGATGAGGGAACCGGTATATGGTCGCCGAAAGGCACATTTACGACGAACCTTGTTCCTTTCGTAGTACCTTTTATCTGTGATTTTGAAGATCCGGCGCAAAACGATAACTGGGGATTCGGTAATTCCGGAATAAATGACTGGTATATCGGCGACCTGGCCAATAATACCGAGGGCGGGGTCAATGCCTTGTATGTTTCCAAAGACGGATTGGTACACAGGTACGATTCGCTCCGTTCATGTCATTCATGGGCTTATTGTGATGTCTATTTTACACCGGGCGAAGAATTCCAGTTAAGTTTCGACTGGATGGGTCGTGGTGAATATAGTTACGGAACGCCTTCGGGTCCGTGGGATTATATGAATATCATTATCGGAGATCCTGTAAGCGTAACCGGATCATCCAATAATTATTTTGATTTTCCAGCCGGTGAGATCTTAAGTGTAAACAGTACGACCGACTATTTCCTGGGACAGGAAGAATGGACCCGCTATTCCACTATTTTAAGCGGGAATTATTCAGACCAGACGAAGAGAATCTATTTCGTGTGGAGGAATAACAGCACGGACGGAAATAATCCCCCGGCTACCATCGATAATTTAGTGATCAAAAACATAAATTGTTTCCCTCCCACCGCGCTAACCTTTTCCGAACCTACTACTTTAAGTATTAAATTGACATGGACTCCCGCCAGGGAAACCGACAATGCATGGGAAGTGGTCTATGTTCCCGCAGGAACGGACCCTGAAGAAGTCATTGCCGTAGAGGTTCAGGAAAATGAATATGTTTTCGGCGACTGGCAGGCAGGTGTTATTTATGATGTTTATGTACGTACCGTATGCGGTGACGGGGCAGACAAAAGCGACTGGTCCCAAAAAGTAAGTGCCAATATATTGTGTGATGCTGTAAGTACTTTACCCTGGACTGAGAATTTCGACAATTTTACTACAGGACAATTCCCTCCCTGTATGACACGGCCGTATATCCACGGACAAAACGGAATCGGATTTCCATCCGTTGAAGGTTCATCAAGCGAAGGACATGGTCAAATATTGAAATTCAATTCCGATACGATTACTTTTGCGGTAACCCCTGCTTTCATTGATAATATAAAAGATCTGCAGATCTCTTTTGATCTGAAAAAAGAAAATCCGTACTCCGGATATTTTTATGTCGGTGTAATGACCGATCCTGCCGATTCTTCGACTTTTGTACCGGTACACCGGATCAATCCGTCGGATAATGACTGGCATACCTATGATTTCCATTTCCTTAATTATGAAGGAAACGGAAGCTATATAGCCTTTAAACAAGAAGCAAGAATCTACAACAGATACTATTTCCTGGATAACATAGAAGTTACCAATGTCGTAACCTGCCGTAAACCTACCAATCTTATCGCGCTGGAAGAAAATATTACAGATGTACTGGTAAGCTGGTCGGATGACGGTGAAGGTACAAGCTGGCATGTAGAGTACGGACCGGAAGGATTTACACCCGGAACTCTGGAGCCGCTTACAGCTACGGATACGGTACTCAGGATAACCGGGCTCGATCCCAATACCCGTTACGATTTTTACGTGGAATCCGTTTGCGGATACATAGGCGACCGTTCTGTTGCCGGTCATTTCATGACCAAACAGAATCCGCTTCCCGTGCCTTTTGCACTGGATTTTGAAGATGATGAAGAAAATAGTAATTGGGGATTCGCCAATTCGGGAATCAATAACTGGTATATAGATTCTATAGGAAATGAGCCCACAGAACAGGGAAAAGTATTGTTTGTCTCCAACGACGGAACCCATCACACTTATAACATGAATAAGCGGGGTTATTCCTGGGCATATCGTGATGTATATTTTACACCGGCTTACGGATATGAACTCAGTTTTGACTGGATAGGAAAAGGAGAACTTGATCCGGATGGCGATCCTGCGGATTACATGCAAATTTATATAGGAGAACCGGTTCAGGTGGATGGCGATTCTACCTCGGCAATTTATACGGTTCCCGGAAACGCGGTACCGATCAACCCGGAGTCCGTTTTCTACAGGCAAAATAGCTGGATTAGTTATGAAGCGCTTCTGGATGAAAGTTTTTCCGGAAAAACCCAAAGATTCTATTTCTTATGGCGCAACGACTACGCTTTAGGCGAAAATCCACCGGCGGCCGTAGATAATTTTTCCATCCAAAGTATTACCTGTTTACCTCCAGTTGTTCTGCGTGTGGATGACATATCCGTAACTACCGCAGATATCAGTTGGACTCCGGTTTCGGAAAACGATACGGAATGGGAAGTGATCTATGTGGAATCCGGAACGCCGATGGAACAGGGAACTAAAGTCCATGCTTCGGATACGGCTTTGACTTTGCCTGATTTAACTGCCGAAACTTATTACGATATTTATTTAAGAACGATTTGCGGCGAAGGCGATACCAGCGACTGGAACGGACCTTTTACTTTCCATACGGAATGTGGTCCTATCACCAGCCTGCCGTGGAGTGAGAATTTCAACAATCATCCTTTGCATTCTTTCCCGACTTGTATGTACCGTCCGCTTACTTTCGACGATTGTCCTAAAATTTTAGAATATGATTCAGAGCCTATACTGTTCTTCAGGTCACAGAATGAAACGTTTGCCGTTACTCCACGCTTTGAAGAAGATATCGAAAACCTGAAGATCACTTTCGATCTGGAAGGAGAAGGACCGGATGCCGGAAAATTTATAGTAGGCGTTATGTCGGATCCGAATGACATTTCCACGTTTAGTCCGGTAAGGACTATAACTTCTCCAACCCGGGATCGTATTTACCATCCTTATGAAGTAAGGTTCACTCAGAACAGCGGCCAGGGGCAATATATCGCTTTCAAACATGAAACTGTGAAATCGAATTATTACTACCGCCTGGATAATATCGTGGTAAGTTATAACGAAGACAGGGATTCTTGTCCTGAACCCACGGATTTGCGTATAAATACTAACGGAAATTCTGTTGAAGTCAGCTGGACCGTAGGTGGAAATGAAACAAGCTGGGAGATAGATTATAAGATAGTGGATGATGCCAATTTCACTTCCGCCACTACTTATGCAAATAGTTATACGATTCCCAATATCATAACCGATACGACTTATTATGTAAGGGTAAGAGGTATTTGCGGTTCGAATTATACCAGCGAATATATTGATACCTTATTTAAGATAAACACTATTGGAATCGATGAAATCGATCTGACGAACTCCGTTTCTGTTTTCCCGAATCCTGCAAGCAGCATACTCAAAATCAGAAGTACAGTTCCCTTTAAAACAATTGAAATCCTGAATATCGCCGGCCAGGTTATTTATACGAATAGCTGGACGAACGAAAATATGGATATCGATGTCTCCTCTTTTAATTCAGGACTTTATTTTATCCGTTTGAAAGGATCCGAGGGAATCGTCAATAAGAAGTTCATAAAAGATTAAAAGTAATCTATTGCAAGCACTTTAAGTAAACAGTGCTGAACTTTTAAAAAAAGAAACTGTTTTTTATGGGGAGATAAAGTCTCCCCATTTTTTATATATAATTATAATTCAGGCGCGGAACGTCCCTTTAAACTTATTACTGCAAATTTTGTCTTTAACTTCCATAGTTTTACTACTTTTGCGTTTTATTCCGGAATTATATACGAACGGTAAATAATAATGAAAAAAAGAACGAGAATAATTATAATCATCGCCATTATTGTCTTAATAATGGGCATTATTTTCTTTCCTAAAATACGATCCCTTTTTGCTGATCCCGTGGAAGAACCCCCTGTGGATACGGCCCAGAGAAGATCCCCGTTAGGGGTTAACGCCATCATTCTGGATTACGATACGCTGACAGATGTATTCCGTACCAAAGGTATACTGATGCCGGATGAGGAAGTGGACCTTTCTTTTGAAACATCCGGTAAGATCACTAAAATTTATTTTAAAGAAGGCGCCAGGGTTCAACAGGGAGAATTACTGGCTACCGTAAATGATGAAACTTTACAGGCCGAATTAAAAATATTGAAGACACAATTGCCGCTTGCCGAAGAAAGAGTTTTCAGGCAGCAATCCCTATATGAAAAAGATGCGGTGAGTAAAGAAAATTTTGAATCCGTAACTACAAACCTGGAAAAACTTAAAGCGGATATTGAACTGGTGAACGCAAGAATCAGACAGACGGAACTACGTGCGCCCTTCGACGGTGTGATGGGTTTGCGGCTGGTAAGTGAAGGAACTTATGCATCTCCGACGACCATCATATCCAGGTTGACCAAAGTTACTCCCTTAAAGCTTGAATTCTCTGTGAATGAAAAACAGGTGAATGAGATCAGGCCGGGAACTAAATTGAATTTTACCGTTGAAAACGATCCGGGCGTTTACCAAGCAACCGTATATGCCGTGGAATCCAAACTGGATGAAAAAACACTGTCGATGAAAGTGCGGGCTTTATATCCTAATACCAATGGACGCCTCAAACCGGGGCATTCCGCTACGATCGAAATCCAGTTGCAGGAAATTTTGAATACCATTGTCATTCCCAGTATCTCCACCATAGTGGAAATGGGAAACAGCATGGCTTATGTATATAAGAACGGTGTGGCCCGACAAGTGGATGTTACCAAAGGAATGCGTACGGCATCCTCGGTCCAGATCCTGGACGGCTTAAATGCGGGTGATACCTTACTGGTTAGCGGCGTGATGCAACTCAGGGACGGTATGCCGGTAAATATTAACCTACTCCAAAAATAAACTGATAAAAATTAAAGATATGAAAAAAATTATCGTACTCATAGGAATATTAATTACTATATTCACATGTAAAGCACAATCTGAGACCGACCAGGTTATCCTGCATGTTAAGAAGAATTTTGTAAACGAAGAACTCATTAAACCCGGAATATCGACGGGTAATGCCGGAATCGACAGTATTAATCGATTTTATAATGCCATAAATGTTAAAAAGGTCTTCCTGGGAAAAGAAAAAGAACGCTGCAGCTATGTGGTAAAATTTCCGGAAGGCACTGATCTCAGGGAAATCCTCTTAAGTTATGAAAAAACAGGAGTTATCGAATACGCCGAACCCGATCATATCTTAAGTATCCATGGCTTTACCGTGGTTCCTAATGATGAATATTATCCCCTGCAGTGGTCGTTAAAAAACAACGGGGACTTTCCGATTACCAATTCACGCGCCGGCGCCGATATCGATATGGAAAACGGTTGGGATATTGAAACCGGAAGCAGCGATATTATCGTAGCCGTGATCGACGCGGGCATAAAACTGGATCATCCGGAATTCGAAGGAAGGATATGGATCAACCAGGAAGAAGTAGCGGGCAACGGAAGCGATGACGATGGGAACGGCTTTGTCGATGATATTTATGGATGGAATTTTGCCTATGATAATAATGATGTTACCGATGACAACGGACATGGAACGGCCGTGGCAGGTGTTATCGGAGCCAATGGGAATAATGGTATCGGCTTTGCCGGAGTAGACCTGAATTGTAAGATCATGACCGTTAAAGCGATGGATGAGGAAGGTAGAGGTTATTCCTCGTGGACGGCACAGGCTGTTTACTACGCAGCCATTAAAGGCGCCCATATCATCAATATGTCACTTGGTGGATTCGGAAATGAAAGATCACTGGAAGAAGCCATAGGTTTTGCTTACTTCAACAACGTGACACTCGTAGCGGCTATGGGTAATGAAAATATCGGAACTCCGCAATATCCGGCCGCTTACGAATACGTTATCGCAGTCGGCGCCAGTAATCCTATCGACCGCAGGGCAAATCCTTTTTACGGGACCAGACCGCCGTCAGGAAGCAGTTACGGATCGCATATATCCGTGATTGCACCCGGTGATTGTATTTATGTGCTGGACTACCGGTCTAATAATAATTATGGAGAATTTATGAGCGGAACTTCTTTCGCGTCTCCCATAGTAGCGGGAATCGCATCTTTGCTTAAAGCCCAGGACAGAACCCGGACTCCGGACGATATCCGGGCGCTTATTGAAAATAACTCTGAAGACCGGGTAGGACATCCCAATGAAGATCTTCCGGGATGGGACCAGTATTACGGCCACGGACGTGTCAATGCTTACCGTTCCCTTGCCAACGTAACCAATTCCATCGCTGATCCCGGCGAAAACTCACCGAAAATAACGGTTTTTCCAAATCCGTCCAATGAACAGGTATCGGTAATCGTGCCTCCGCAGGTTAATCAACTGCGGTTATTAAATTCAGTGGGCCAGACTTTAGATATCCGAAATACCGAAGGCGGTTCGCGTGAAGAATTTGTCATTGAAAATCCGGGACTATACCTTATCCAGGCTTTCTCCGGAAATGATATTTATACGGCTAAAATCGTAATTCAATAGTATAAATTATCATATACTTAACATTCCCTGTTGAAGATACGAGCGACTGACAATTTCTCGTATCTTTGCATTTGTATTTATTTATGAACCTTAAACAGAATTATTATGACTGATTACGAATTGAAGTACAAAATTGCAGACATCGGCCTGGCGGAATGGGGAAGAAAAGACATTGAGGTTTCCTCGAAAGAGATGCCGGGTTTGATGGCTATCAGGGAAAAGTATGCGGCTTCGAAACCTTTGAAAGGTGTCCGTATTTCCGGATCTTTGCACATGACCGTTCAAACCGCGGTATTGATCGAAACCCTGGTTGAATTGGGAGCCGATGTACGGTGGTGTAGTTGCAACATTTTTTCCACACAGGATCACGCGGCAGCAGCAGTTGCGGAGCGTGGCGTTCCCGTTTTTGCCTGGAAAGGCGAATCGTTGGAAGATTACTGGTGGTGCACCAATCAGGCGCTCGCTTTCCCGGGAGGATTGGGACCGCAACTGATCGTGGACGACGGCGGAGATGCAACTTTACTGATCCATACCGGATATAAGGCGGAGGAAGATCCTTCCGTCCTTGATAAAGAACCGGCTAATGATGAAGAGAGAATAGTTTTACAGACTTTAAAAAATATATTGAAAGAAGATCCGCAGCGTTGGCACAGGACCGTGGCTTCCCTGAAAGGTATTTCGGAAGAAACCACTACCGGTGTTCATCGTCTTTACCAGATGATGGAGCGGGGTGAATTACTCGTGCCGGCTATTAACGTGAATGATTCGGTTACCAAATCGAAATTTGATAATAAATACGGTTGCAGGGAATCCCTTGCAGACGGAATCAAACGGGCCACAGACGTGATGATAGCGGGAAAAGTAGTGGTAGTTTGCGGTTACGGAGATGTAGGCAAAGGATGTGCGCAATCCATGCAATCATACGGCGCTCGTGTAATTGTGACGGAAATCGATCCTATATGTGCCCTGCAGGCGGCCATGGAAGGATTTGAAGTGAAAACCGTGGAAGACGCTCTTCCGGAAGGAAATATTTATGTAACCACCACCGGTAATTGTGATGTCCTTACGGCAGAACATTTATATAATATGAAAGATCAGGCTATCGTATGTAATATCGGACATTTCGATAATGAAATACAGGTGGCACAATTCGAAGCCATGCCGGGAATCAGGAAAAGAACCATCAAGCCGCAGGTAGATGAGTATATTTTCCCCGACGGCCGTTCCATATTTATATTGGCGGAAGGCAGGTTGGTGAATTTAGGTTGCGCGACCGGACATCCTTCTTTCGTAATGAGTAATTCGTTCACTAACCAGGTGATGGCACAACTCGACCTCTGGGAAAATAATTACGAAGTAGGTGTTTATCGCCTGCCGAAAATCCTGGACGAAGAAGTGGCACGTCTTCACCTTGAAAAAATCGGCGTAAAACTTACTGAATTAACGCCGCAACAGGCGGAATATATTAATGTGCCGGTTTCCGGTCCGTATAAATCTGATGATTATCGGTACTAATATAATTTATTTGTAGCTTAATTTTATTCATATTTAATTGAATAAAATTTAATTTGGGTGCAATTATATTGAAATTTTCTATATATTTGCATCCAAATTTATATTACAATGTTACCTGTTTATTGTCCCAGTTGCCGGGCACAACTCAAAGTCAAAAGCCTGAAATGCGAAAAATGCGAAACGGAAGTGACCGGTTCGTATGAATTACCCGTATTGGCGCTTCTTCCTCCGGAAGACCAGGAATTCATCCTTATGTTCGTGAAAAACAGCGGAAGTTTAAAAGAGATGGCGTCTTATCTGAAGCTCAGTTATCCTACGGTGAGAAATATGTTAAACGAAATCATTCAAAAAATTGAAAATTATGAAAAATAGAAAAGTTTTTGAAATTATTTTGAATCCTTTCACCCGCATCGCCGGATGGCAGGCTTTCGGTATCGGAATCATTTTTGCAATATTATCAGCCATCATCGGTACATTGAGCGGCACAGCTTTCGACGGGGTATTGGATATGCATTTTGTACATAATATCTCCTTTAGAGATTCTTTTATCATGCAAGGTATTAACATTTTTTGTATAGCTCTGGTCATGGGATTAACCGGTCTCATCGTCGCTAAGAATGTAAGGTTTATTGATATCCTGGGCACCTTTACTTTAGCCAGGGCGCCTTATTTTATTCTTGCTTTCCTTGGTTTTTTCACCACTCCGCCCGATATGTTTGAGTATTTAAGAAATCCGGAATTATTCACTTTCCCGACATCCTTTATTATTGTTATTCTCATATCATTACCTTTCATCATCTGGAGCATCGCGCTTATGTACAATGGATTTAAAGTTTCCACCAACCTAAAAGGAGCAAAACTGGTGATCTCTTTCATCATCGGGATCCTGATCGCGGAAACTTTGTCCAAGATATTGATTTTTTTGGTGATTTAATTGAGGGGAGATAGTTTGTTTGTTTCTTTACAGGATAGGGAACTCCGGTTTGAATCCACTGCCATTACAATGTTCACAATAAATCCAAAATCTTTACATTCCGGACAAATCCTATCTTTTGAAAACAAGACTATTTTCACGTCCAATATGTGTTTTATAGGATGTTGATAGAAATCAAATAGTATATAAGAAGTTTATTTCTAAAAATTTTGATTTTTATGGATTTGAGATTCATAAAACCAACTACCCGACCTCCTTGACTTTTCGCTAATTTTCTCGTATTTTTGCATCCACAAACGCTAATCGAATATTTT
>CALECM010000004.1 GCA_937949745.1 uncultured Bacteroidales bacterium
CAAACGTCCCTGTGAGATTTCAGCCTGATAAGGAGTATACGAAGTATACCATGAAGGATTTTCAAAAATATTCCTGAGTATAACAGCCGGCGTCTGGGTATTATAATAGCCTAATCCGATATAAGATTTATACAGTTTATTTTTCGATAAAATGGCTTTAACACCGGTAAGGTATTCATGTTCCGACATTCCATCGGGTAAAGGAAGGTTTTCTTTAAAACGGATCGCTCCCGGTATGGTTTTCCCGATCAATTCGTCTAGAGATTCAACTCCGATTGTGTGAAGCATTTTTTTGGTGTCTTCACACCCCGGACCGTTATGTCTTCGTACAAATTCGTTATGCATCATTTGATTGGCTTAAAATTATACTTGTATATTATTACTTTTTTATTGGTGCAAATATACAGGTAAAAAATGATTTAATAAAGGGAAACTAATAAATTGATGAGGGAAATCGGCCATAGCAATTATAGTGATTATTGATTATGTTTTATAAGGATTTTTTATGTAGAACAACATCTTTTTAGTCCGGTCAGAGTATCCCTCTATGAAATTAAGATACGGAAATTTAATGCATAGTTTTAAATATCCTTAGCTTTCGCTCAGGATGACAAAACACATTCAGTAAATTCAGCACTCCTCCGATGAACTCAGATACTGAACGAACCCGGAAGGATATAAAAAAAAAGGACTGATCCAAAACGGATCAATCCTTTTACATTCATTTATTATATCGTTTATTATTCTCCGGCAGTCAAAGTATCATCATCATTGGCTTTGATACATCTAACGCTGGCACCGTGATTTTTGTCCATATCTTCAATCGTAATAATCGGACAGAGGTAACGGATATGCGCTACTTTTCCTATATCACCTTCCGCTGCAGTCCAGAAGTAAGCATCACCCATTAAATAATAATAATTATTAGTGGAGGAATTAAAGAAACCGGCCGGTAACGCTGAGAATCCGCTTCCGTTTAATGCGGTATTATCCTGCATCCATTCATTGGGTTGTCGCAAATCATCGCTACCGAACACAATAAGTCCTTCATATTTGTCCACCGATGGTAAAACCCAACCATTCGGACAAATACCCTGAACTAATCCGCGGGCGTTGACTGTTCCCATCTTGCTGGCAGCATGCCAGTTATATAAACCACCATATTTTAGTTCATTGGCATCCACATCCGGATAAGCTTTGGCGTAATATATATACCGTTGCGGAATTACAGCAGCAGCCCTTGTTCTGGCACTGAGCACGGAAGCATCATCGCTGAATTGTTTCGAGGTTATATTCTGTCCCGTCCAGCAGTCACAATTAATCCGTACGGTCGAATATTCGTTACCTTCACTATCTATGGCAATAATATTAGCAATGGAATCTACCGAACCGTCGATACTCCATATCGTATCGTTAATACCGCACGGAGATTCATTTATCACAACCAAATGAGTACATGTATCTGCGAAATCACAGGCGTCGGTTGCGATCCATGTAATCGTATGGATTCCCGGCGTAAAGATATTTCCTTGCGGAGCATTATTGGTGATAATGATATTCGGGTTATTGCCTTCAATGGTATCTCCTTCATATTGGGTGAACGGAACAGTGAGATCAATCTTTACACTGCATTCACCGTAAGGCAAGGTTCTCAGGATATTATCGGGACATTCCATCACGATCACCCTTTCATCCAGACATTCGGATATGATTACTGAAGCGGCCCCGGAGAAATTGACCTCACAAGGAGTTTCCATCTCCACACCTACTAATTCGTAGGTTCCTGATTGCTGGCATTCTAATAGCCAGGTATGCGGAGAAACAGCCGTATCGGGGATTACGTACATATTGGTATCAACTGATCCGGTCATGGTATGGTATATAGTAATGGGTAGGTTTCCGGTAAATTCAAGGGTCAATGGTGCATGATCATTTTCCCGTATGGTGGCATTTCCGCTTAAGCGTACTTCAGGAATAATATTGATCGAAACATCGAATGAGCAGGAATCTATATTCCCTGACCTGTCCGTAACGATCCAGAGCACGTTCGTCAATCCTTCTTCAAAACGTTGTCCTTCCAGAGTTGTTCCGCTACCGGTAGTGGCGCCGGAGAGGTAATACGTAATGCTGGCTATTGAATCATTATCCGTAGCCGTCACATTCCATGAAGAATCAGGATGTACATAAAATCCCACTGTGGATTCCACACACAATAGAGGATCTCCGATCGTAAGACAACTGATCGGATTCGGATTGATTTCCGTGCTATCTCCGATAACAGGCGGAATCGTATCCCTTACCTCAACCGTAAAATTACAGGTAGCCATATTATCGCTGGTATCGGTGACGAACCATTGTACATTGGTAAAGCCTATATTAAACGATACGTCCTCCAGGCTGGCTCCTCTTTTTTGGGTAGCGCCGGTGAGTTCGTACCAGATACGGTCTACCATAACATTATCCGTAGCCGTGATATTCCAGTCCGTACTGTTGTGGGTATAAATATTGGTATCTGCCTGTACATATACTATTTGATTACCAATTGTTTCACAACTGACCGGATTCGGATCACCACCTGTCGTATCACCGATAACGGGCGGAATACTGTCATTAATGGTAACATTAAAACTACAATTGGCTATGTTACCGCTGGTATCGGTGGCAGTCCAGGTTACAGTTGTAGTACCCATGTTAAATATTTTATTTTGAAGGGTGGTACCGTTTCCTGTAGTAGCGCCGGTCAACATATACCATATACTATCCACACCCACGTTATCCGTAGCCGTTACATCCCAATTGGTAGTGAGATGCTGATATGTATTGGTGGTGGAATCCGTGGATAACACCTGGTCACCGATCGTAAGACAACTAATAGCTCCCGGGTTACCGCCTGTCGTATCGCCTATGACAGGCGGAACAGTATCCCGTATCATAACCATAAAATCACAATTCGCGATATTACCGCTGGTATCGGTTGCGTACCAGGTAACAGTCGTATTTCCCATATTAAATGTTATATTGTTCAATGTAGAACCTGTGCCGGTAGTTTGTCCCGTAAGTTCATACCATATTCTTTCAACGCCCACGTTATCGGTGGCGGTCACATCCCAGTTTGTTCCTGAATGTATATATACATTGGTATCGGATGGAACATATAACAATTGATTCCCGATCGTTTCACAGCTGATCGCGCCCGGAACCGTAGTATCGCCGATAACTGGCGGAATGCTGTCGCCTATGGAAACCCTGAAAGAACATGTCGCCAGATTTCCACTTGTATCGGTGGCATTCCAGGTTACGGTAGTAGTACCTATATTAAAAGCAATACCATCCAGTGTATTTCCTGTTCCGGTTGTAGCGCCGGTAAGATCATACCAGAGGAGATCAAGCATGACATTGTCCGTTGCCGTAACATCCCAATTAATACCGGTATGAATATACACATTCGTATCCGCTGCCGTAGAGACTATCTGGTTACCGATAGTTTCACAACTGATAGGATTCGGGTTGCCACCTGTCGTATCGCCGATAACAGGCGGAATACTGTCGTTGACCGTAACATTAAAACTACAATTGGCTATATTACCGCTGGTATCGGTGGCAGTCCACATTACCGTAGTGGTTCCCATATTAAACAGTACATTTTGTAAAGTTACACCCGAGCCTGTCGTAGCTCCTGTCAGGACATACCATAAACTATCTACGCCTACATTATCCGTAGCCGTTACATCCCATGTCGTATTTTTATGCTCATAAGTGTTGGTGGTGGAATCGGTAGAAACGATCCTGTTTCCGATGGTTTCACAACTGATCGCACCGGGATTACCTCCGGTAGTATCTCCGATAACAGGCGGAATACTATCGTTTATCGTAACATTAAAAGTACACGTCGCCCTGTTACCGCTGGTATCGGTTGCGGTCCAGGTTACGGTGGTAGTTCCCATATTGAATGCCACATTATTCAAGGTAATACCGTTACCGGTTGTTACTCCCGATAATACATACCATAAACTGTCGACCCCGATATTATCCGTAGCGGTTACATCCCAGTTCTTTCCCTGATGAATATAAACATTACTATCGGAAGCGGTAGACAATATCTGATCTCCTATAGTCATACAACTGATGGCGCCCGGATTATCTGTCGTATCACCTATAACCGGAGGAATGCTATCCCTTACGGTTACAAGAAAACTACAGAATGCCCGATTACCGCTGGTATCGGTCGCATTCCAGGTTACGGTGGTATTACCCATATTAAAGAGGACATTATCAAGACTGGTACCACTGTTTACCGTTGAACCGGTCAACACATACCATATACTATCCACACCCACGTTATCCGTAGCCGTTACATCCCAATTGGTACCGGTATGCAAATAACCCCTACTGTTCGTATCGACTGATACGATCTGATCTCCGATAGTCGTACAGCTTATGGCACCGGGGTTATCGGTTGTATCACCTATGACAGGAGCTTCTTTATCTTTTATTTCAACTATAAATCTACAACTTGAAGTATTACCCGAAGCGTCGGTTATGGTCCATTGCACGGTTGTATTGCCCAGAGGGAATACCTCACCGGTCAGGGAAGCACTGTTATTATAATCATTAATTATCGTGTAATCGGGACAGTTATCCCACGCATTAGTGGGTTGGAATTCGTCACCCTTAACCGTATAGTAATTTTTAGAAGAATCGGTTGCCATATCGTAAGCGGAAGGACATCTTACCTGAGGTCCCTGGTGATCAGTAATGATAAGGGGAAATGAACATTGTGACTCACCACAATCATTTTCAGCATTGATAATGACATTATATGCTCCTTTGTTCAGACGTATTCCAACACCTGTACCAGCACCTCCTGCAACAATTTGGTTACCTTCATCAGTAATGATAAAACTTACAACCGGAGCGGGATTACCGTTTATACCAATAGGATAATTCACCAAAGCTGAACAGGAATCCGTTTGTGTATTAACAGAGTAATCATCATCAGGACAATTTATAAATGATGGGGGGGTTTTAAGATATAACAAGGCTAATCCTGAAACCGTTCCCGGGCAATCATGATCCACCACACTGGTTAAGGTTAGAAAATTAGTTCCTTCCAATATATTTTGTGGATTCCATGTATAAATATTATTGTTAAGGTCGCCGGTAGAAATATTAAGCGTATCACCGTTACCTGCCACAACCTGCCAGGGTGAAACTCCGGTCAGTTCAATTTGCAGGTTAGTGGTTTCTCCCGAACAAATAGTATCATCTCCTGATAATGTAGCAGTGACAGGCGTTCTCATCACAAGTTCTCCCATTCCTGAAACTTCTCCGGTACAAAGAGAATCGGAAACCGATACCAGAGAGAAATTAGTATTGGCGGTCAATGATATATCAGGTCTCCATGTATAAGTTCCATTTGTGGTTTCCGTAATGCTAATTTCAAGTATTTCATCATTGCTGGTCACTACGGTCCAGGGTGCGGCACCCGTAAGTGTTATAGTTAAATTTCCGGTACCGTTCTGGCATACCGTATCCGTTCCCGACAGAACAGCAGTGGGACGGTTATGTACCCGGAGATATATACTATCCTGTACACCTGTACAATGGGTATTTCCGACTTCCAGGTGATACCAGCCTGTTTTGTCGATATTCCTTGGTATGCAAATAACTTCCTTCAGTGTGTCAATAAAACCTTCCGGTCCTAACCACCTATAGGTAACATCACCTAAAGATAATCCGTCCATGAAAACACTGTCTCCCTGACAAATATCCAATTCTTTAGAATTGTTATTGGCAAACCAGGCTATCCTGGCCGTTTCCAAATTAATTACCTCAATGTTAGTGAGATAACGGGTTCCGCAAAAATCGCTAACCCTAACGGATAAAACGTCTCCTAACCGGGCATTAACACTTGCAAAGTCTCCCTGCGTTCCGGTAGCCAATACAGATCCTCTGCCATCCGGCTGGCTATATACAACATATTGATATGGTATTGTTCCGTCCTGTCCGGTGACTTTTACCTTCGCAGTCTGATCAGTTTCGGTACATACATACGCGTGCAAATAAGCATACCTTAACGGGTTTCTCTCATATACTATAGTATCCCTCCGGGTAACACATCTCATATCTACGTTAGGAGCATACATTTGAATGACATATGTTCCTGTCATTGTTAACTCTATCGTATCATTTAAAACATAATCCATAGGAGAATATCCACCCTGAGGACCGGACATTATTCTAAAATAAGTTTGATAATCCTCACTTTCTTTTTTTATTTGACCTGCTCTAGGTACTACCTTAAATGATTCGCAATCGGTTATCAGATCATATCGAGGCTCTTCACTAATTGTCAGAGTATCCTGGGAAGTGTAATTAACAGGTATTGTATCAATATTGCAATCCGAGGTAATTTCGAAAATATAGTTTCCGGTAACCAGATCCATGGATTCCAGAAAGAAATAAGCAGAATTTCCGCTTACATTCGATCTTAACGAAGCATTGGACGGGAAACCTTCCGTAGTGGTGAATTTCCAGTCCATAGGAGGTGTAGTATCGAAAACCGCTGTAAAATTCTGAAGGTTAGCGTCCGGACTTTCAATCAAACGAATTGTAGTTCCCTGAAGATAAGAAAACGGATTAAGATTTTCATAAGGAAACCTGAAGATCGAAATATTTTTCATCGTATTTCCGCAAAGATCTCCTGAATTACTTGTGGGCCTCCATTCATATCTTTGTATGGGAGGTATTGTTCCGGTGGTTTGGAATTTATATTCCAAAGTAAAATCCCTTTCAAACACCGTACAACCGTGCCTGTCGGTTACTATAACTCTCGCTATGGATCCATGCAATTCAGGGGTAAGCGGGATATCGCATTCCCAACGGTATGCATTGAAATTCCTCACAACCATCAGGGTATCTGCGTCTTTATTAAAGGCTTGTACCAAAAGTGGGGGTGAATAATACATATTCGCTTCCACGGAAGTACCGTATACGGCAAAAGTATCGGCGGCAAGAGAAAGAAATTCACTTCGCTGGTATTGGGTAGTATACGGATTAATATAGTAACAGGGATAATATTCCACAGGATGGTATATTGATGAATCTGTAGCATACTTTATATAATTGCGTATACTACTATTGCCGGGTTTCCTTATCAAAAAAGGTTTTTCCTGGTCATAGACAGGATCGGTACATCCGATAGCCCTGACCCTGATAAAGATGTTATTTTTCCTATTTTGTGTGGAATCGTAAATATCACAATATCCGTTAAGTGGTAAAGTGATCGATTCTTCTCCGTTTCTTCCGATCGTATTCCATTCCGAATAAGTTCCGTCATCTCCTATTTTATAACTAAATTCCCACCAGGGATCTATATTCTGGGTATGCATGTAATAATAATAATACAAATCCGCCGACAGGTTCAACCTGTAAAAAAGCGCGAACCTAAAAGTCACATCATCGTTGATAGATGCCGGTCCACGATATATGACCGACTGATCTATATCAAAACTCCGGGTTAATTGCGTTATATTAACTCCGCTCACCCTCTCGCTCGTACCGCAACCGTCCGTTACCTGGAACGTATAGCTACCGGGAGCCAACCCGCTGAATGTATAATATTCCCTGAAATCATAACGGGTTAACCCTGTACCCGTATACATAGGCTGTTCAAATACTTCGGTTGTGAGCGAGTCACCGTTATGATAAACCACAACCGTAAAAGGGAATACACCATTTTGTATGCGGATTTGCGCTACACCGGTATTTGCACAAGGCAAACTTGGCACGGAACCATAGAGATGACCACTGGTAAAAGTACCTTCAACCCGGGTAACCGTAGGGCGGGTATATTCGTTTGCCACAACCACGTTTTCCAGCACTTCCTGTACCTGAACCGGAGCTCCGCTCACTGAACACATAGCATCCACAATCACTTTATAAGTGCCGGGCGGAATACTTGTTAATACATTATTGGTGGATTGGCTTGCACCGGCCACAATAGGATCGAGTGAATAACGCATATTACTGATCCGTTTACCAGCCGTATCTTCCAATTGTACGGATATTATACCATTGGCTAAACAACTTGAATTCTGGACATCGGTAGTAACTGTGAAATTGCAATCCTGCGCGGCAACCCTGCTGATTAAACAGAAAAAGAATGCTAAGGTCATGAACCCGCATTTAGAGAATAAAACTTTTTTCATTGCTTCGTATATTAGTCACACATTATTTATATTTAACAATTATTAACATAAAATTTAAAGTGTGGTGGCTGCCGGTAAATCAAAAAAAGCTTATTCTCCTCCAATTCTGACAATATAATATTAATAAATATTGTTTTCCTAAAATGAATTCAATGATAGATTAATATCAATACTATACAGATCTCAACTTAAAATATGCTTTATAAGTAGAAAAAATAACAACCTGAAAATTCAAAAGTTCACCGTTAATTAACAATCTATTGTTAATATTTTAACATTTTACCTTGATTATTAATCATCGCAATATTAACAAGAAATTAAATATTTCTTAATTGCTTCAAAACAACTAAATTGGAAATACTTTTGGGTTTTACTTGTATAGAGATTATTAAATTAAAGAAAAAATAAAGAGATCTATTTTACGTTTCATGTCAGTAAAAATTTTTTATCTTTGCCTCGTTCTGAATAAAGAAACTTTTAAAAATTAATCATAACATTAAAAACAACAATTATGAACAATGCCGTTTTCCAATTTAGAGAACCTAAAAATGAGCCCGTTTATTCCTACGCTCCCGGTACACCGGAAAGAAAACTTTTACAGGAAGAACTGGAAAGACAATATAACAATACCATTGAAATACCTTTGATTATCGGTGGAAAAGAAGTTAAAACCGGTAAAATGGGGAAAGTGGTAATGCCTACCGAACACGGTCATGTTTTAGCCAATTATCATATGGTGACCGAGAAGGAAGTAAAAATGGCCATTGAAGAAGCCATGAAAGCAAAAAAAGCATGGGAAGATACGCCATGGGTTGAACGTTGCTCGATCATGATGAAAGCGGCGGAATTGATGTCAAAAAAATATCGCTATGTGATCAATGCGGCTACTATGCTCGGACAAGGTAAAAATCCTTATCAGGCTGAGATCGACGCACCATGCGAAGCCATAGATTTCCTCCGTTTCAACGCTTACTATGCTTCGAAAATTTACGCGGAACAACCGGTATCCGATAATTCCGTGATCAATAGAATGGAGTATCGTCCATTGGAAGGTTTTGTATATGCCATATCTCCCTTCAATTTCACCGCTATTGCCTGTAACCTGAATATTTCTCCCGTTCTGATGGGGAATGTTACGGTTTGGAAACCCGCTACTACCGCAATACTTTCCAATTATTACCTGATGAAAATATTGAAAGAAGCAGGCCTTCCCGACGGTGTAATTAACTTCCTACCCGGCAGCGGAGCTACGATCAGCAATACGGTATTCGAATCTCCCGATTTCGCGGGTGTTCACTTTACCGGAAGTACTTCCACCTTCAATGCTTTCTGGAAAACCATCGCCAATAACGTGGATAAATACAAAACATATCCTAAAATAGTGGGCGAAACAGGAGGAAAAGATTTCATCTTCGCACATACCTCGGCGGATGCCAAAGAACTGGCTGTTGCCATCGTACGCGGCGCTTTTGAATACCAGGGACAAAAATGTTCGGCTGCATCCCGCGCATACGTTCCCAAATCCCTCTGGAAACAGACACTTGATTATATCAATGAAATGATGAAAACCATCAAAATGGGTGACGTAAGGGATTTCACCAATTATGTAAATGCCGTTATCGATGAAAAAGCTTTCGATACTATTACGAAATATATCGACCGGGCTAAAGAATCCAATGATGCGGAAATCGTTTTCGGAGGAGGATATGACAAATCCGTAGGTTATTATATAGAGCCTACTTTAATCCAGGCCAAAAAAGCGGAATACGAAACCATGTCCATCGAATTATTCGGACCGGTGATGACCGTATTCGTTTACGAAGATGAAAAATACAACGAAACGTTGAAGATTTGTGACAGCACTTCTCCGTATGCTTTGACGGGATCTATTTTCGCAAGGGACCGTTACGCGACCATCGAAGCATTCGAAACGTTGAAATATGCTGCCGGAAACTTCTATATCAATGACAAACCTACCGGAGCGGTAGTAGGAAACCAGCCGTTCGGCGGAGCCAGAGCTTCCGGAACCAACGACAAAGCAGGAAGTTCATTGAACCTTTACCGTTGGGTAAGTCCGCGCTGTATCAAAGAAACCTTACTTCCGTTTACGGATTACCGATATCCATTCCTGGATCCTGATGTAAAATAAGGATCAGAGGTTATCCGGAATAATATTATACTCATTCTGTCATTTTGAGCGAAGCGAAAATCTTATAACCAAATTTTAGATTCTTCACTATCGTTCAGAATGACAGAATTGTCATTTGAAGAGCAGGCTAATAGAGGCAATGTATTTTCATTCAATTTGTCATTTTGAGCGAAGCGAAAAATCTTATAACCAAATTTAGATTCTTCACTGCGTCCGGAAGGACAGAAAGAGAAGACGATCTCTTTTTATTCCAGTATGGTTATTTTTTCCGAATTGAAATCTATGGTAAAAAAGCGATGTGTGGTTCCATTAGTTACCCCGATAACAGGAGCACGCAATGTTTTATTATAACGTCCTGCCTGTTCCAGTACTTCCTGGGTAATGTTTACTTCCGGCGCTTTACATTCGATCACCATGGACGGTTTTCCTTCCTCATCAAAAACGATAATATCATAGCGACGGCATAATCCGTTCACTTTAATTTCTTTTTCGACTGATATATGGGACAGCGGTATTTGTTTTTCCTGAATGAGGTAAAGGATGAAACATTGCCTTACCTTTTCCTCATTGGTAAATCTTACCCATTTTTTGCGGACAGGGTCAAATACCTCTTTTTTTCCATTAATTTCCCTGCATTTCAACATAAGAAACAAGAAATTATATCATGAATAATTTCAGGATAATTAACAATACTCATTATTTTCTGCAAAAATAGGCTTTTAACTATAATAAATTACTTTATCCTTAAAATATCTTTCAAAATTGCAGTAAAGACAATTATGTTCTTAATCGATTAATAGCGGCGGTAAGTAGTCACAATTAATCTCAAAATTAATAGACTTTACATCATCAGCTTCAATATGAATGTCGGTTTGAGTCACACTCTTCGAACATCCTATAGAACCGATAACTTCAATGTCATAAATGCCGGCGGGTATATCTAAAATCTCATATTTCCCTTTTGAATCGGTATAACTCAGTTTTAATACTCTATTTTCCTGTCTGAGGATAACGGTGGAATAAGCCAAAGGATCTTTGAAATCATCAGTTACAGTTCCTTTTATTGTACCTTGAGCATTAGTAATAGTAAGACAGGTAAAAATCACCATAAATGATAAAAATAACTTTTTAAGCATAATTATTAATTTATGTTAGACAAAATAATATTTCTACTATATTTTCGGAAGTAAATTTATAAAAAATATCACTATAAATCTTTTTTAGAAATAATTTTTTCAATTATATATGATTTATCTTGTAGATATCCCAAAAAATTCTACAAAATATAAATGTAAAAATAATAATCCTTTCTTTTTTAGTATTCAATTTATATTATCTTTGCGGTAGAATTATTAACCAATAAAATGAAGAATATGAAAAAGTATTTGAATCTGACATTAATGGCTATAGTATCCATGATGTTAGTGTTTTCCGCTTGTAATAAAGACAATAATGAAGACGGCGGAAACGGCAACAATCCAAACCCAAATCCAAACCCGAATCCTAACCCCACACCTACTGCCAGTTTTAAAGTTGAATTCGGTACGGGCACCAATTTAGCAGAAACCTGGGAAGCAAAACCGGAAACTATATTAGGTGAAGTAGTTAGTGATTTAAATTTACTTAATATCTGGGGAGCAAAACAAGAGGCCGTGACACCACCTACAATACAAGTTATATGTCCAAATTCTGTAAGGACAGTAACAGCTGAATATAACGATGGAAGTTATTATTCCATTAATTATTATCGTGAATATTTTATTAGAGACCAACAAGGTAACCAATTCGCAGATTGGTCTTTTACAAATGGAACATTAACAATTACATCATTTGATATAACTAAATCCACAATTTCCGGAACATTTGATGGTATTGTTGATAATTATTTTGCAGTCCTTGCAGAGATATATACTGAAGATGAATATCAGGAATTACCTATTAAAATAACTATGACTAATGTTAAGTATAATCCATTCCCTGAATCTAAAAATCAGCAATTTAACCGGAATATTACTAAAAAATCAAAGTCAGAAGTCGGCCCCCTTACAGCCACTAAAATTCTTTAAAGTTTATCCACATATAAAAAAGGCCTGCAGAATCTGTAGGCCTTTTTTATTCATTCTTATTACTCCTTCGATTTATCCTATATAAATTTAAAGTTTACCATTCAATTAACTGAATATGCTATTACTTTCTATTTTCAAGTTAGTTAAAGATCGTTGGAGAAAAATAATTCCTAAATATATATACTTACTTATACAAAGAAATGTAAGTTTACCACGCCCCGTCGAATACCGTCCACAATAAATCGCCGGTATCCCAGGCGGCTTCCAACGCCGAATCGGCACAATCATTACTATATTCTGTCAGGAAACGGATCGCTTCTGTACGCTTATTTTCCCTGAGCAATCGTAAAGCTTCCTGTTCTACTTCTTTTTGATCGGTAAAAAACCGGGTTTGCATCGGCTTCCAGACCGCATCCACAACAGGATGCATATTGCCCCATCTTTTTGCCGTAATGGTTCCCAAACGGTTAAATCCCCACCAGGCCGCTTCACGACTGAAACCGGTCTCCCGACCGCAGGTTTTATAAGTTTCCGGCAAATCGGTAATACTGCCGTATAAAGGCACATAAATTGAAGAAGCCACATTATCAAGCGCGAACCAGCAAAGTCCGCCCACTTCGTCGGGCAACCAGTCACGACATTGGATAATGGTGGCATATACTGTAAAATGAACGGCAATACTACGCTCGCCGCGCCAGTGCCATCCTCCGTTGATCTTAAAAAGTTTCAGTTCATCGGCTTTCATAAAAGGATTAGCCAGGGGCGAAATGACGGTTTTTCCTTCCCGGTCGGTAACGGTCAGGTTTTTCCGCATATCAAATTCGGTTCCTTCATAATAATCCTTAAATACCCGAACCATATCTTCCATCTTAACTAAGGAGTCCGGTTTGACGGAGAAAGGATAATTTTCCATGTTAGGATCCAATTTCAGGGAAGGGGCCAGAAGATCGAAAACCCGCCATTCCCGTCTGCGACAAGCCAGCATGGCCCTGCTTTCCGGAGCATACGCATAAGCAAACCGAAAACCTTCTTTTTTCTTATCCCACCAGCCATTTTCTTCTGCTACCGAAAATACATTATCCGACGCCATGAAATAATTTTTATTCTTCAGGTCGATTTCCCTGATGGTGGAAGCATTGGCATTTACCGCTATGTGATCGTCGGGAACCCGCCGGGCAGCCCAAACGGCACCGAATTTTCCTTTACCGGGCCCTACGATCTCCAAATGCCACACTTCATTCTTGTCGGCAATAGTCAAACACTCTCCCGCGTCATTCCATCCGTATTTTTTGAGTAATTCGCCGGCGGTCTGGATAGCGTGTCTTGCCGTGCTGCACCGTTCCATCAACAACATACAAAGACAGGTACAATCGATCAGGCCGCTGTCGGATTGTAATTCGGGCCGGCCGCTGAACGTGGATTCACCGATCGCCAGTTGTTTTTCGTTCAAACACGGATAGGCGGAATTAAAATATTGATAAGTATGCGGAACTTCCGGTATTTGTCCGGTTTCAACGAATTCATATTTCGGCATTTTACCGAACTCATCTTTTGCCGGACGACGTTTGTATAAAGTTTTCATAGTTCCCGGCTCATGATTTTTAGCTTCCACCACCGTAATATTGGTCCTTGTCCTGCCGCTGTCGTCCGTATGTGAAGTCATCACGGATCCGTCATTTGACGCTTTTTTCCCTACTGTCACCGTAGTACATTCCATAGTTTCGTCCATAAGGTCAAAAAAACTATGTTGTCCGTATACAGTAATTACACCCGATACTAAAAAGAGTAAAATTAATTTTTTCATTGCCAGTTTATGTTTTAATATAATTCTCTATAATTATGAACTACAAAGATACAAAATTAGCAGGCTAAGTTAAGATAATACACCTGTTTTTCACTACCTTTGCATGATCAATAATGATCTTCCGTTATGTTTGTAACTTACAAAGCTTCCGCGGGCTCCGGTAAAACCACTCATTTGGTGGCGGAATATTTATCCATCTGTTTCTCCGAAAATGGTTCATTCTCATATCCTGAAAAAAAATTCAGGAATATCATGGCCATCACATTCACCAATAATGCGACTGCCGAGATGAAACAACGGATCATGGAAACTTTGTATGAATTTGCGTTCCGGGAAGATTATTCAGAACTCCCGGGTTCCTGCCGCGCCATATGGGAAATGATCAAAAAAAATCTGGGCATCTTTGGCAAGGAAGCGGATCTGTCGATCCGGAAAAAATCATTGATTCTCTTAAAAGAGATTGTTTATGATTATCCCAGTTTTTCGATCAGCACGATCGATAGTTTTTTCCAGCGACTGATCAGGGCTTTTGCATTGGAACTCCATATAAACCTCAATTTTAATTTAGAAATTGAACTGGATGAATTTTTTGACCAGACCGTCGACCTCTTGCTCAACCAGGTTTCGAAAGCAGAACAACGACAGGCTTTTTCCGTATCGGAACAGGTATTGAACCTTATGGAAAATAATCTGGCCGAAACCGGGAAAAGTAACCTTGAAAGGGATTTGAGGAAGATCCTGTTTTTTATCTATGACGAGGACTCTTACCTCCCGCTAAAGAAATTAGAAAATACCAATTCCGGGCAGATCAAACTAAGTGCCCGGAAATTATTGGAAGAGCGGAAAGAGCTGAAGAAAAAAATCCGGGCGCTGGCTTCCGAAGGAGAAACGCTTATCCGGGAAAATGCTTTACAACCGGAACAATTTTATTACGGAACCAAAGGCCCTTATGTCTGGTATACAAAAGTATCCGGCAATCCGGATAAAATTGCTTCGAAATATGTGTCGGACGCACTGGAAAAAGGGTGCCTCACTAAAAAAGAAGGAATTATTCCCGATGTACTTCACCAAAAATTAATTGAAATTGCCCGCCGGATTTTTGAATTATCCGATTCTTACCGGTTAAAGGCCATCCTCTGTCAAAATCTTGATTCTTTCCTTTTACTTTTCGATCTTAAGCAAATCATGGACGAAATCAAACTCCATGATAACCTTTTTTACCTCAGCGAAACCAACAGTAAAATTTATGATACCATCAGGGATGAGGAAGTGCCCTATATTTATGAAAAGCTGGGAAACCGGTATTCCTATTTCCTGATCGACGAGTTTCAGGATACTTCTAAAATGCAATGGAAAGACCTGCTGCCGCTGATTAAAAATGCGCTTTCCGGAGCTAATTTTTACGGAGAGATCGGGAAAACTATTTTATTCGGAGATGTAAAACAGGCTATTTACCGTTTCCGGAACGGCTATTCTTCTTTGCTCAATCAACTGTCGTCGGAAGAAGGATATATGGCGGAAATGGGGAAAACGGCCGATCTCGGCGAATTTTCCACTGTTACACTGGCTACCAACTATCGTTCTTCAAAGGCAATCGTAACTTTCAATAACCGGTTATTTCGTTTTTTCGAAAAACTAAACGATAAGGAAAAGCCTGTCTTTGCCCTGGCAAACGAATATTACCGTGATGTTGAACAGGAAATACCTGACCATACGGACAGATCCGGTTTTGTGTCCATACTCTTTAGAGATGATAACACCGGAGAGAATTATATGATCGAGGAAGTCGTAAGAGCCGTTAAAGAAGCGCTCGGACGCAATTTTCAATACCGTGATATCGCGGTGCTTACCAAAGACCGGAAAAGCGGAACTGAGTATGGAAAAATCCTGGCGGAGCACCATATCCCGGTAATTTCTACCGATTCCCTGCTTCTCTCATCGTCGGAAAAAATAAGAGTGCTTATCGCTACATTACAATACCTGACCGATCCGCGTGACGAATTGGCCAAACTGGTTATGGCCAGATTTATTCACCGGGATGAAAACTACGGATTACCGCCAACGGTTATCAGCATTTTAAAAGACGAGGAAAAATTTACCGCTTATCTTCAGTCGGCCGGAATAAATATAGAAAGGGAGAAACTGCTGGCCTTACCTCTATTCACTCTGATTAAAGAATTAATCGTACTTTATCAATTAACGGAATCGGATATCTTTATCATCAGCTTCCTGGATGTGGTATTGGATTATATGAACGGAAAAAATCCGGAAATAGTCCGATTCCTGGACTGGTGGGATAAACAGGCGGGGAAACTTTCTATTTCATCACCCCAGAATCTGGACGCCGTTACCGTAACCACAGTCCATAAGGCAAAAGGATTGCAATACCCGGTGGTTATATTTCCGCTAACGCAATACAGCCATGCCTTTACGAAAAAGAAATTCTGGTATTACGATGAAAACAATGAAACCGGTATTCCCTGTTTTCCCGTCAATATCAATGCCAACCTTAAAGAGACTGTTTTTGAAGAAGAGTATAACCGTGAATCTGAATTGTCCAAATTGGATAATCTAAACCTACTCTATGTAGCCCATACAAGAGCCTCGGAATGTTTTTATATTATTACCGGGAAAAGAACCGATAACAAAGGTAATTATGCCAAATATTTATCCCGCTTTGTGGATGAAGAATTGAGTATGATGGTACAGGATCCGGAAAATGAGTACCGTTACTGGCACGGGAATAAAGAATATATACATGAGCGAAAAAAAGTAAATAGTCATGAAACTCATACTATCCCGACTTTACCCGTTTCATCATTTACACCTTGTTCGGAACAACTGGTTTATCACGATGTAAAAGAAAAAACTTTTGACCAGGAACGGGGTATCAGGATCCACCATATTTTATCTTCTCTCCGGGATTTCCCTCAAAACCAGGATGAGATTGACAATTTGCAGCTCGTTGGAGAGGAAACCATGATTCAGACAATAAAAAATTTCCTTGAAAAAATAATAGCCGATGATCAGTTGAAACCTTATTTTACAAAAGAAACCAGTATTTTCAATGAGGTAAACATTGCCGATACCGATGGGAAAGTCTACCGGCCCGACCGTATCGCGATCAGGGACAATGAAGTTTTGGTAGTGGATTATAAAACAGGAAAAGAGAAGCCTTCACATCACAATCAAATTGAGAAATACGCCGAATTGTTACGGCATATGGGATTTGAAAAGGTATCCTGTAAAGTCATTTATATTTAATTATTCCCATAATTCTCTATTGATAGCGGAGAAGTAAGGATAGTAAGGTATCCATTCGTTTTTACCCACAATAATCATCGGTAAGATGAACATTTGTTGTATATTTGCACCAAATTTTAAAAATGGAATATTCCCGTATACTATTGAAACTGAGTGGAGAATCTCTCATGGGAAACGATAACTATGGCATTGATTATGACGCCATAGATTATTTTACTACGGAAATCAAATCGGCTACCGAACTGGGAATACAGGTTGGAGTTGTTGTAGGCGGAGGCAATATCTTCCGCGGAATACAGGGAGCCGGAGCTGGATTTGACCGGCGTCAGGGTGATTATATGGGGATGATGGCTACCGTCATTAATTCCATGGCCTTGGAAGGTATCCTAAAAGAAAAAAAGGTAAAAGTAAAAGTACTTACCGCAATGGCTATTGAAGGCATCGGAGAAAAAATCTATTTCAATAAAGCCGATCAATATCTCAATGACGGTTATGTGGTTATCTTCGGCGGCGGGACGGGCAATCCTTTTTTCACTACCGACACGGGAGCCGCTTTACGGGCCGCCGAAATCAAAGCGGACCTGCTCCTGAAAGGAACACGGGTTGACGGCGTTTATTCTGATGATCCGGAAAAAAATCCGGAAGCAGTGAAATTTAACCGTATCACTTACACCGAAGCTTATGAAAAGCAATTAAGGATCATGGATCTTACAGCTTTTACACTTTGTCAGGAAAACGACCTTAAGCTATGTATCTATGATGCGAATAAAAAAGGCAATCTGGTAAAGATACTCAAAGGTGAAAAAGTAGGCACCATGTTGTATAATAAAGTAAAATGAACAAAACGAATATAAAAAATAATCTTGTTACTCCGGATGAAGCTCCGGGGACAGAAGAGGAAAAATTATACAAGAAAGCCTCCAGGAGGGCCAGATTTAAAATCCATCTTATGATCTTTCTTCTTGTGGAGATTTTATTCTGGGTTGTCTGGTTCTTTTTATTCCGGGGAGGACAGGATGCCACCAGTGCAAAAGCCCTTAACGCCTTACTATTACTAAGTATCGTATGGCTGATCATCGTAATTGCACATTATTTAATGGTTTATAAATGGAATAAATCATTGGTGGAAAAAGAATTGGAAAAACTTAAAAAAGAAAACAAGGCACAACGGGAAGAATTGGAAAAATTAAAAAAGGGAAACGGGGAACAAAACAATAAACATAACATATAAGAGTTTGTTTTTGAATAGATTAAAATAATGTACCATGACAGAAGATATTAAAAAATGTTTGGATCAGGTTAAAGAAAGTATGGATTCCACAATCGTTTTCTTTGACAAGGAATTACAAAAAATACGGGCAGGAAAAGCCTCTCCTCAGATGCTCCAGGGCCTCAAAGTGGAGTATTACGGCAATCTTACTCCTTTGGATCAGGTAGCCACGATCAACACTCCCGATGCAAAACAAATTATAATCCAGCCCTGGGAACGTACGATGGTACCGGTTATTGAAAAAGCGATACTTGCTGCCAACTTAGGTTTTACGCCCCAAAATAACGGAGAAGCCGTAAGGATTGTAGTCCCCAGCCTGACCGAAGAACGAAGAAAAGAACTGGTTAAAAAAGTAAAACAGGAAGCCGAACAAAATAAGGTGAGTATCCGTAACATCAGACGCTCCGCCAATGAAACGGCCAAAAAATTAAAAGATTCCGGCACACCTGAGGATGAAATAAAAAAGATGGAAGATGATATTCAAAAACTAACCAATGAATTCATCGATAAGATAGATAAAATCGTGACTGCTAAAGAAAAAGAAATAATGACCGTTTAAAATTTATTATCATGAATGTACCTGCAAATTTAAAGTATTCAAATGACCATGAATGGTTAAAAATAGAAGGCGACCTTGCTTACGTAGGAATTACTTCTTATGCTACTGATCAATTGGGAGACATTGTATTCCTGGATGTTAATACCGTGGGTGATACCATAGAAAAAGGCGAACCTTTCGGAACAGTGGAAGCTGTTAAAACAGTTTCAGACCTGTTGATGCCGGTAAGTGGCGAAATATTGGAATTCAACGAAGCTTTGGAAGCTAATCCTGGTCTTCTTAACAGCGATCCTTTCGGAGAAGGTTGGATCATCAAAATCCAAATGAGCAGTTCCGACGAAGTCAACGACCTGCTGGATGACGAAGCATACAAAGCCTTAATAGATTAAAATAAGATTATAGAACAACGAATGCCTGAATTCACCGGAATATTAATCCCGGTGAATTTTTATATTCATCCGGATAGCATTGATTTTTTTAAAGTTATACCGCTGCAAAGAAACAATATTTTTATTATCTTTGCCGTTCTTAATCCAACGTAGGATTTATATCAATAAATAATATCATCATGATTCAAAAGAAATCAACAAAAGGCGACCTTGAAAAGAGTAAAAATACTTTTTTCACTATAGGTATTGTACTGGTTCTCGGCCTTGTTTATGTTAGTTTTGAACTCTTCGCAACCCAGGACAGCGCTCCGGTAATGACTTTGGTCGAAGAAGAATATATTGAAGTGTTGGACGAAGATGTGATCGCCACCGACCAGACTCCCCCTCCCCCGCCGCCTCCGGTTCAGCAGCAACAGGAAGTGGTATTGAACATTGTGGAAGACAATATTCAGGTAACTACGGATTGGGATTTTAGTCAGGATTTCGACGAAAACTTCGAAGTGGCCGAATATACCCCTATTGAAATAGTTCAGGAAGTAGTGGAAGAAACCCCGCCTGTACGTTTTGCGGAAGAAATGCCCGAATTTGTCGGCGGTATGGAAGCAATGTACGCATTCCTCACCAGTGAATTAATTTATCCGGAAGTGGCCCGTACAAATGGTATCCAGGGAGTTTCCGTAATTGAATTCGTAGTAGAAAGAGACGGAAGTGTAAGTAACGTAACCACTAAAGTTCCCTTATATCCGGATTGTGACCAGGAAGCCATCAGGGTAATCAAGAAAATGCCGAAATGGAAACCCGGAAAATCAATGGGAAAACCCGTAAGATGTTTCTTCCAGATCCCCGTAAGATTTAGTTTGAACTAATATCTATATAACCCTAACAAAAAAAGCACATCAGTCGATGTGCTTTTTTTGTGGTGTGATTTGTATTTTTATTGTCTATCAAAACTGTAATTCGCCAATGAAATCATTTTTTTAGGCGACCAAAATATTACCTTAGTTAAATCCAGTGAGATTTATGCGATACAAAACTCTAAAACAGCTAAAACACAGGTTAAAATTATAAGATATTTTTATTCAAACGTGATCATTTCTAATAATTTGTTTTTCAATCTCGGTTCCACACAGGATATTAAAATTTTGAGAATCATAAAATTAATTTATAAATATCTATTGCTTCACCCGGGTTAATCTGATAACAACTACTTATAATCCATGTCTTTGAAGTACCTATTTTATGATATTAACTATTGAGATATTCTTATTTAAATTTTCACTTTATCGTCAGTTTTTTACCACCTTATCATACCTTCATTTATTCGTACAAAATAAACTTCTGCCGGCAAGTGAGAGATATTGATATTTATCCTGGACAGATTGGGAAAACGACAAGTGGATAGATAAAAATTCCTACCGAAAACATCAAAAATCTCTACTGGTAACTCGCTACTCGTGACATGCAACTCATCACAAATAATGGTCAATTCTCCTGTGGTAGGATTTGGATAAACTTTAATTTTATTTTTTCCCTTTTGATTTTCGGAGATACCGATATCAGATGTTACCTGAACAGTAAATTTTGTCGAAAACAAAATTCTTAAAAGTAGGGGTATTTAAACTCCTTGACAAGTATGCTTATTGGAATAGGTTAAAGTATCTTGTTAGATGGTTTTGTTTCATCCATTTTATTTTTATTCTTTATAAATTACCATTCTAATTGTTCCACGTTCAAGAGCCTCACCGTATAAGTTAATTGTAATCTTGTTTTTTGTAACCCAAGTAATTTTTTTAAATTTGTCATTATTTTCCCCAATGGGCTTTACACCGGTAAGCATAGTTATTGTTTGTTTGAGTTCGTCAAATTTAGCTTCAGATCGCTTTGCTATTATTGCTTTATCTCCAAAATATTTTTGATTGTAATTTCTTGTTTTCTCCCATTCCAAGAAAATTACTTTAACTATAGAATCTTTTTGCGTATAATAATATTTTGTATAATTGGAAATAACGGAATCTAAGACTTTTATATAACTTATTCCGCCTTCAAATTTTAGCTTATGGGTATTAGGATAGTAACTTTTATGCAGAATTTCATCTATGAAAATTTTAGTATTTTTCCCATTTAATACTTTTTCTAAAGAATCAATTTCTCGTATATTCATGTTTTCCATGTTTTTATAAACATAATCAAACAATACATCAAAATTATCATTGCCCAAATGCCTTAATGTATCCAAATCACTTTTTATATATCTTACTTTTATTTTATTACTGTCTATTTCAATAAAGCCATATAATCCCCTATTCTCTGTGCTAAATTTTCGAAACAAACCGCTGCCATTAGAATTTTTACCTCTATAATTATTTGAGGGTTTAGTGATATTCATTTTGTTACCAATAATTTGAACAGGAATCATTTTTCCATTTTTAATTTTAGCGATAAAGGTATAATTGCTATCTGTACATAAGTGAAAAAGTTGATTATCGAATGTGAATGATGTCGCAATATTAACAACTGGGTCATCCCATCTCCATCGTGAATAATTAGTGTCCTGATATACAACTTCTGTCCCCACTATAGATTCGCTATTTGCAAATGCAACTCCAACAATACCGTATTCTCTCTGCTCTTTAATTATTTTCAGTCCTTCTTTTTTTATTTTGCTATAATATTTTTCTTTA
>CALECM010000005.1 GCA_937949745.1 uncultured Bacteroidales bacterium
CCGGAGCACTTCGTCGTCATGATTATAGATAAGGGTTCCGTTTTGAGGGACCATTTCCGCGAAAATCCTGAACTGTTCCACATAAATATCAAATGTAGGAAATACGTTGACATGATCCCAGGCAATACCGCTGATAATCCCTATATCGGGTTTGTACAAATGGAATTTAGGACGACGGTCGATAGGTGAGGTCAGGTATTCATCGCCTTCTATCACGGCTATACGGGCTTTATCCGATAATTTTACCATAACCTCGAATCCATCCAGCTGGGCACCCACCATATAATCGCAATCAATACCCGACTGCCTGAAAACATGGAGAATCATAGAGGTTATCGTTGTTTTGCCATGGCTTCCGCCTACTACGATTCTCAGCTTATCTTTACTTTGTTCATATATATATTCAGGATAAGAATAAATTTTTAATCCCAACGATCTGGCTTTTATCAACTCCGGATTATCTTCCCGGGCATGCATTCCCAGAATCACCGCATCCAGGGATTCCGTAATTTTTTCAGGATCCCATCCGATCCGGTCGGGTAATAAGCCGTAACGGTCCAGTCTGCCTTTAGCCGGATCGAAAATCTCGTCATCCGAACCCGTAATCTCCTCCCCTTTCAAATGAAGGGCTATGGCCAGATTGTGCATGGCACTTCCCCCGATGGCTATAAAATGTATTTTCATAAAAGTATATTTCCAGACTTAATAGATGGTTTTTGAGGAAAAAGTTTAATGCTTTTCCTTAACCCGACAAAAATATATAAAATGACGATATGGCTGTATACAGGACATTTCCAAACTATAATGAGAGATACCGGGATTATATCTGTTTATCCCATTGGTTGATAATTCCGGTAAAATTGCCCGGTGTTCACAATAAATCGCTTTTGGCTGCGTTGCTACCTTTGTATTGTTTGTTGAAGGATTATTATTAAAATGTATTTTCATTGCTAAAATCATTGTCATTATACAACGATATATTATATCAATCAAAACACTATCGACATGCCGAATAAAAACCAAGGAGCACACGGAGATTGAGTGAGTAGGAGAAATCTCCGTGTAGGATAGTGTCGTGCTCCGAGGTTGAATATTTATTTTTATTGTCAGGTATAATTTCCGGCAGGAAATTTACCCGATAAATAAATGAAAACATCTTATAATTATGGATCAGAAATAATCTAAAATCTTCTTCGGTAAATTTATGATTTTTCTTTATCCTAAGCTAATATTGGCAAATATTTTTTTTCGTATCGCAATTTAATTATTCCTGAATAGAAGTGTGACGAACGTTTGTATGAATGATATTTTACCTGAATAAATTCATAAGTCACTAACCGGAATTTGTATTTAAATCTAATAAATTTATAATTTTTTTATTTTCCTGTTTTGTTCAGAATTTATTTTTTGGAAGTTTTAGGTTTACAATTCCACAATTACGATTTTAAATTACTCAAAAATTTTCGAATAAAATAAATATGAAATCGAACTCCCTTATAGGATTATGATCAATAACGGTACACAAATCCCTAAAAAAAATTAAATATTTTTTCGTATATTTGCGCTCTTCAAAAGATAATAATAAGATAGATAACAGATTTAATATTTAACCCTTTAAAGAATTAAAAATGAGCAATGTAAAGTATGTTTACACCTTTGGCGGGAAAACTGCTGAGGGAAGAGCCGACATGAAAAATTTATTAGGTGGTAAAGGTGCCAACCTGGCAGAAATGTGTTTAATGGGATTACCAGTTCCTGCCGGATTAACCATCACTACGGAATGCTGTACCGATTATTACGCTAACAATCAGCAACTTCCGAACGGTTTGATGGATCAGGTATGGGCTGGGATGAAAAATGTGGAAAAAGTGATGGGACTCACATACGACGATACTGAAAACCCTCTGCTTCTTTCCTGTCGTTCCGGAGCACGCAGCTCTATGCCGGGAATGATGGACACGGTGTTAAATATTGGACTTACTTCTAAAACTATTCCGGGATTGATCAAGAAAACCAATAATCCCCGTTTTGTATATGATTCTTACCGTCGCCTGATTATGATGTATGCCGACGTGGTAATGGAAAAAGCGGAAGGTCTTGAACCTGCCGAAGGTAAAGGTATCCGTAAAATCCTCGACGAAATGCTGGATGAATTTAAACATAACAAAGGATATAAATCAGATACGGAAATCAGTGCCGACGAATTATTGGAATTAGCCAATGCTTTCAAAGCGAAAATTAAAAGCGCTTTAGGGACCGAATTTCCGGATGATGCGAGAGCACAGCTGGAAGGCGGTATCAAAGCGGTATTCAAAAGCTGGAACGGTAAAAAAGCTATTTCCTATCGTCGCATCGAAGGTATTCCGGATGAATGGGGTACCGCAGTGAACGTACAGGCTATGGTATTCGGTAATATGGGCGACAACTCGGCTACAGGTGTTGCTTTTACCCGTAATCCCGCTACCGGAGAAAACCAATTTTACGGAGAATGGCTGATCAATGCACAGGGCGAAGATGTGGTTGCCGGTATACGCACACCCAATCCGTTGAATAACGCCACTAAAAACGAGCAGAACAAACACCTGCCTTCCATGCAGGAATTAATGCCCGGAACCTATAAAGAACTGGATGAAATCCGTCTTTTACTGGAAAAAAATTATAAGGATATGCTCGATATCGAGTTTACCATACAAGAAGGGATCCTCTATATGTTGCAATGCCGTGTAGGAAAACGTACCGGTGTCGCCGCATTGGAGATGGCACTCGACATGATGAACGAAGGACTTATTGACGACAGGGAAGCGGTAATGCGCCTCTCTCCCGCCCAACTGGATGAATTATTACATCCTATCCTCGATGTGAATGATGAAAATAAATATACCGTAATCGCAAAAGGTTTACCTGCAGGCCCTGGAGGGGCAGTTGGAGTTATTGCGCTTACCAGTGAAAAAGCGATGGAATACCGGGCAAAAAATATCAACAACATCCTGGTTCGTGAAGAAACCAATCCGGAAGATGTGGAAGGTATGCGAGCTGCCGACGGCATTCTTACCGCCCGTGGCGGTATGACTTCACATGCGGCCCTTGTTGCCCGCGGTTGGGGAAAATGCTGTATCGTTGGATGCGAAGCTATCCATATCAACCTGGATGCCGCAGAGATAACCATTGCAGGTAAAAAATATAAAGAAGGCGACACGTTAAGCCTCAACGGTACTAAAGGATGGGTTTATGATCAGGCTATCAAAATGATTGACGCTACTGAAAATCCGCGTTTCCAGGAATTCATGAAAATAGTGGACCAGCATCGCACACTGGGAGTTCGTACAAACGCCGATACTCCCGAAGATGCTCAAAACGCCCTTGATTTCGGAGCGGAAGGAATCGGCTTATTCCGTATAGAGCATATGTTCTATGGCAAAAATAGTGAAATACCATTGGCAAAATTAAGGAATATGATCCTCGCCGATAATACCGAAGAACGGGTTAACGCTCTTAACGAACTGGAACCCTACATCAAAGACACGGCTAAAGGAACACTTAAAGTAATGGACGGCAAGCCACTTACTTTCAGATTGATGGACCCTCCATTACATGAATTCGTTCCCCAAACGGAAGATAAACAGCGTGAACTGGCGCAGGAAAAAGGAATGCCGTACGAAGAAATCAAAAGACGTATTGACGCCCTTCATGAAGTGAACCCGATGATGGGTTTACGGGGAGTACGTTTAGGTATCGTATATCCTGAAGTTACCGAAACGCAGTTCCGGGCGCTTTTCGAAGCTACGGCAGAATTGATGAAAGAAGGAATGCATCCCCAACTGGAGATCATGGTTCCGCTTACCATCGCCGTTACCGAATTGAAACACCAGAAAAAAATCGCAGACCGTGTACAGGCTGAAGTAGAAGCTAAATACGGACTTAAGATCTCCTATCTTTACGGAACGATGATCGAAATACCGAGAGCTACGTTAGTAGCGGACGAAATTGCCGAAGTGGCTGAATTCTTCTCTTTCGGTACCAATGACCTTACGCAGATGACTTTCGGTTTTTCCCGTGACGACGTGAACGCAATCGTTCATAAATATACGGAAGAAAAGATCATTCCGGCTGATCCGTTCAATACCCTTGATCAACAAGGCGTGGGACAACTGGTAAATTTAGGTGTTCAACTCGGAAGAAGCACAAGACCTAACCTCAAGGTAGGTGTTTGCGGTGAACACGGTGGTGATCCTGCTTCCGTTGAATTCTTTTACCAGGCAGGGATGAACTACGTTTCATGTTCTCCTTTCCGTGTACCGGTAGCCCGTCTGGCCGCCGCACAGGCTGCCATCAAATCACCGAAATGTAGTTGCGGCTGTTGCTAAGCTTAACCACATATCCATATCTCACACCCCTTTCCCTTGAAAGGGGTGTTTTTTTATAAAATGTCCCCTATTTTATTTATTT
>CALECM010000006.1 GCA_937949745.1 uncultured Bacteroidales bacterium
AAATGGAATAATAAACACGCGGTCTTCCTTAAATCGGAAAACGAACAACTGGCTTACCATTATGAACGTGACAGTGCCGATCCCCGTATTCTACATGATCTTGTCCTTCAGGTCGACACTTACGGAAATCCCGTCAAGATCGCTCAAATAGCGTACCCTCGTCGTTCAGGCGCTCCGAATAGCTTGCCGGAACAACAAAAAACCGTATTGACCTATACCGAAAACACTTTTATAAACAATGAATCATCAGGATGTCACCGGATAGGCGTACCCTGCGGAATATTACAATATGAAGTTTATAATATGGCGATATCAACGGTTAAATATGATAAAGCAGCCGTCATTTCCGTCATAGAACAGGCAGCCGTTATAAACTATTTAGAAGTTCCCGGCGAAACCGTGCCGCAAAAAAAACAAATCCAACACCAGAAAACGGTTTTCTGGAATCAAAGCCTAACCTCTCCGCTGCCCCACGGACAGATTGCCCCACATGGTTTACCTTATCGTACCTCCGTTATGGAATGGACACCTGATATGATCTCCAAATTTAATGAGGACGGGATTAAAATAACCGAACAAATGCTGACTGCCTCCTGCAAATACATCAAAGAGGGAGTAAATTGGTATTCCACGGAAGACATCCGGACCTATTCACCGGAGAATTTTTATCAACCTGTCGCCATCACCGATCCGTTTGGGAACATCAGTACCATAACATACGACCATTACAAATTACATCCTGTCACGCTAACACATCCCGCTCATTATATTATACGGGCCGAATATGATTACAGGGTTATGCAACCCAATAAAGTTACCGACCCTAACGGCAGCAGCAAATTGTTGGTTTTTGACGCATTGGGAATGCCCGCCAAACTGGCCGTCAAAGGAAAACTTTCTTCCGAAGGGGATACTCTTACCGAACCTACGGAAATATATGAGTATGACCTTCACCAGTGGAAAAACCACCAGAAACCGGTTTATTCCCATGTCTTAAAACGTAAAAATCATGGAAGCGCCAATAATAGCTGGTTGGAAAGTTACCATTACAGCGACGGGCTGGGCCGTGAAATGATGGCTAAGATAACGGCGGAAAACGGACCGGCACGTACTATCATTAATGATGAAGCTGCAGAAGCGGAATGTAATAACCGCTGGTTGTCCAGTGGCAAAATCATCCACAACAACAAAGGAATGCCTGTCAAACAATATGAGCCCTGGTATAGTACTACCCATGAATTTGAAAATGAAATAAGACTAACAAAATACGGGGTATCACCTGTGATGCATTACGATCCCCTGGGAAGGGTTGTACAGACTGATCTTCCCGACGGCACTATGACACGTACGTTATACGGCGTATGGTATCAGGAATATTACGACCAGAACGATTGTGATACCGCTTCTCCCCACCACGGCACTCCGCAAATCATGGATTTCGACGTATTAGGCAGGCCATACCGGATCACCGATGATAATGGAAGCTACGGTAAATACATCACGACCAATACATTGGATATTCTGGGAAGAATTATCAGGGTGAAAAACGCCAAAAACAAACCTATGACCTGGAATTATTACACCATGAACGGGGAAAACATCTTTTTAACGGAGAATATCGATAGCGGAAAAAGATGGATACTCAGCGATGTAAAGGGCAATCCACGTTATCGTTGGGACAGCCGCGGCCAATTCCTGTCAGTGGAATATGATGCGCTGTTACGGCCTGTACGGACCAAATTGAAAAAAGGAACTGCGGGAGAAATAACCGTACAGGAGATTACCTACGGAAATAACAGCAACCAAAATAATATCGGATATATTTCCGAAATTTTAGGTCAGGATGGCAAAACCCAATTCGCTTATGATTTTAAAGGCAATGTGATTTCTATACGTAAATTTTTCCCGGAGGGAATTTACGAAAGCGATACGCATATACACTCCATGGCATTATCCGGAGAATCGTTTATTTCAGGCACAACTTACGATGCTTTAAACAGGGTTACGACCATTAACCATAACAATGAAAGGCAGGTTACCTACGAATATGACAAAGGCGGAACGCTAAACAAAATCCATAGCTGCGGACAATACTATATCACCGATATTACCTACAACGCCCGCGGACAAAGGACATCGATCATTTACGGCAACAATACCGCCACACATTACAAATATGACCCGTTTACCTTCCGTATAACAAAGCTTTTAACGACACGTAATACCGGACAGGTGGCGCTCCAGGATCTGAATTACCAATATGATCCTGTGGGTAATATCACCCGGATCACAGATAATGCCCAGAAAACATTATATTTCGGGAACCAGCAAATTAATCCGGTTTCCACTTATGATTACGATCCTTTATATCGCCTAACCGGTTCGACCGGACGTGAATTAACCGCCATCACCGCACCCAACCATCCGGATTTCGTTAATAATATACCGTGTCCTGCAGACAATGCGGTAAGGAATTACAATCACGCATACCAATACGATGAATTAGGTAATATTACAAGGGATCCCTGGAAAACTTATAATTACACGACGGGAAACGCGAACAATTACCTGCTCGGCACCGGCAACGCGACCAATCACTACAATTATGATGCCCATGGCAATATGGTCGAGATGCCGCACCTTACCACAATGAGCTGGGATCATCAGGATCAACTTGTATTCGCGGCCAACGGCAATACCATGAAGGCTTATTACAGTTATGACGCGGACGGAAATCGTACCCGGAAGACGGTAGTAAAAGGAAATGTCAGGGAAGTCCGGTATTACGTAAACGGTTACGAAATTTACAGGAAATACACGCAAAACACGCTTAACCTCGAACGTACCACAGTTAACGTGAACGATGAAAGAAAGATTTTTGCCAGAATTGAAAAAGCCTATGACACCGTTATTCGTTACCAGTACGATAACCATCTCGGTAGCGCCTGCTTGGAACTGGATATAGCCGGCAACATTATTTCTTACGAAGAATATCATCCATTCGGCACAACCTCTTACCGTTCCGGAAAAAATGAAACGGAAGTCTCACTCAAAAGATATAAATATTGCGGGAAAGAACGCGACGAAGAAACAGGGTTGTATTATTATGGGGCAAGGTATTATGTGGTATGGCTGTGCCGGTTTGTGAGTGTGGATCCGTTACAGCATGAGTATCCTCATTATACGCCTTATCAGTATGCCGGAAATAAGCCCATTACTTATATTGATTTGGATGGTCTGGAAGAAGCAAAAAATGATTTTAATTTTACACCAGCAGATGATCCAACTATTCCCATTAATGACAAAATATCAATAAATAAAAAACCTGAATTTAATTTTCCTATAGATGAAATTATTGGAGACGGAGGAGTTAAATTTGGTTACGAATATCGAAGGGATGATGATGGTAATTACTTAAAAAATAAAAATGGTGAAAATATTATTGAAAGTATTACTATGATTGTAACAGGAGTCGTTATAAATGTTTCTAATGAAGATGTAAGTTTAACTACCGCTGCAAGTCGAATATCCGCACAAATACATAATTCTTTCCGGGGCACAATAGATAATGATATTATTTTTAGAACATCAATAAATTTATCTACAGTAAATAGTATGGATGATGTTTCTGAAGATAATGTGGTTTTTGCCTTAGCCGATATTAAAAAAGTAGATGGAATTAGGCCTAATGGTGGTGTTAATAATATTTATGGAAAAGTGGCTTTCATTGATGTTGATTATTTTAACGGACCATTAGACGAATTTTATACTAATATAGGTCCAGGAACAGCTGCCCATGAATTTGGACACTTAGTAGGTTTAGAACATACTGTTGGATCCAATCTTATGAAACAGGGTTTTGGTAGTATTTTTGGTCGATACTCCACAAAAATCACAAATGAACAGCTAAAATATATTCATAAGAATAGGAAAAATCTTAATCAAGGAACCAATAGACAAACTACCTATGGAAAATATACAGGTATAAGAACTATGCCTAATCGTGGATTGGTAAGCAGATACATTCCATACGATTAGAAAAAGATATTAACTCCAGAATTAAATATCTTTTATAATCATTTTTATATTTTACCAAAAAATCTATAGTTAAGTCGTAAAAGTGTAAGCCTTCAATATTAATATATAACTGGTTTACACTTTTTTCTTCTAAAGAAAACACTATCTGAGATTCTATTGACTTTTATCTCTCCATAGTGTCAACACTGACACTTCTGTGTAAACATTTAACACTATTTACCGAAAAATAAAAATACGATTCTATATTTGCTATTCACATTATTCAGGAATAGATTTATAGAATGAATTAAAACTTTTGATATGGATATTCTGGACATTATTAGCCTGCTTATCGCTCCCACAACCGGATTACTGGGTTGGATCGTAGGGAAAAGAAAACGGAACAATGATTTCCTGCACGAGATGCAAAAATCGATCAACACACTTGTAACGGAAAATGCCCGCCTGCTGGATGAGATCATAGTCGTAAAGCGTCAGAATACCGAAGCGCTCATCCAGAACGAGGTACTTGAAAAGAAATTGGTATGTATGGAATTACAGAACGAAAAACTACAAAGCTCTGTAAATCATCTGACCGTTGAAAATGAGCAATTAAGAAGGGAACTGGCTGAATTGAATTCTAAACTGGATAACGTCGAATCTATCACACGCATAAGATAAAAATTGCTCTATGATTAACCTTGACTTACTTTGTAATAAATAACCCTACTTTCTGTCGTATTTTCAACGTGAAAATTATGATCTTCAACTTATCTTTGGGAAGTTTAATACAGTAATCGCTTATCTTAATTATCGGCTTCCGCTTCCATAACATGGAAGTTTTTATCCACATAAAAATTATCCTCATATTCCCGGGGATTATGGACGTCCTGGATCCTGTATTTATGCCGGATCGTATAAACATAATCATTGCGGTTATTCTCCCATTCCTTCAATCTTTTTTCCATTTCCTGAAGACGGTATTCATCGGTTACCAGCTGATTGGCGGCTTCCGTATATAAATGGTTAATATCCCGCTGTCCGGCTTCATCAATTGCACGCGTTTCCTGGCGTAAGGCGACGACAAAATTTTCCAATTCCTCTTTTTGTCTTTCCGTCTCACGGTAAAGCGGAGTATCTCCAAGTCTCATAGAATCAATATTACTGAAAGAGATTGGCTGGTATTCCTTACTATTATGTAACTGCCCCGAAATATAAGATTGGACAGTGTCCTCAACCCTGGCCTGTTTATCATCAGTCTTTTGCGAACATGAAGCCATTAATATCATGATTCCTATTCCAAGGAAATATTTCTTTGCTGTATTCATCATAATTAATCCGATAAATGTTAAATAATTACAAAACAAAAGAGTGGGAATATAGTTCGAAGAATGTCCGCCACCAAGAAGTATACCTGATTATAATTAAATGAATATTTCTAAAAGCACCGTCTATTAAGTTATTGCCGGCTTATTGACATTGACTGATTCCTGAGCTATTTTAAGTTATTTTTGCTAAATCAAAACTATCTCATTAGTCCGGGAAACGCTATAAGAATAAAATCTTTCCCACATTAATGCACATTAGGATTTTTACAATTCACAGTGGTTTCCCGGCTAATTTTACCATATAAAAACTGAACAAAGATTTGGCTTGATCAAAGTATCTGCCGATTCTATCGTATTATTCGAATCCTTTCCTAATTATTCCACAATAAAAAGTCGAACAGGATATTGATTCCGGTAGACCTGCTGATTGAACCTTTCAATGTTTATATCTCAAAGCTCTTTTCAGCAGTCTATTGGCACCGGTTTTAAAAATTGCCTCCCTGACTGAGCCGGGATCTTTTCCTCTTATTTTTGATCACTTCGATGTGATGCATGATCTCGAGTGTGTCGCCCGTGCACCGGCTCATGGACCTGGCTTTGTAAACCGGTTTTTTGAATATACATTTCCGTTCTTTAAAAATAACCGTTAAAAGGGTATCGGTAAACATACGGTTGGTGATTTCGATAGTACTGTCGGGATAAACGGAGCCGGCAATATAAAAACAACGGTCCTCAAACGCAAAATCGGCTTTCAATAATTTCCTGACCGTATCAAACCGGTAAATCAGGGTATCCCTATAGATAAGAGTATCCGTAACCCGGTGGCTTGCCTGGATGATATTCGTGGCATTTTTGGTTTTAATATGATGATCTTCAAGGGTTTTCACGATCTCAGGATGGTAATTTTTCATTTCTTTGACCGTTAATACCTGCAATTCATCTCTGGCTTTCCGTAATTCCACATCGTAATTGGACTGCAACCTCTGCCGGTTCAGCTTTTCCGTACGATATAACGTATAAAACAGCACTATTAAAAAGAGGAATATAAATAAGAGAATGAATTGCAGTTTATTCATGGCTTAACGCTTTTGCTATTACTTCCGCAATGGCTTCAGCCAGGATATTCCGTCTCGCCTTGTATTTTTCGACATCCGATTGATTACTGATAAAACAGACTTCGATCAAAAGGTTGCAACAGTCGAACGAGGAAAGCATCGCAATCCTTCCGGCATTGGTCTCGGATTCTTTTTTAACTCCACGGTTCCTGGTTCCCAATGTTTGAGTGATCGTGGCTAAAAGTCTATCCGCAAGTTGTTTTTCGTCAGCCGTATATTGATCCGGGATAAAGACCTCCGTCCCATGCGCGTCGGCATTAGAAGAACAATTGAAATGGATATCGATACAAATATCTTCTCTGGCGACTTTTTTCCGGAGCCATTTCACGACCTGCGGAAGAACCATACAATCATCATCAACGATAGGTTCAATATTCTTTCTCCGCAAATATTTATGGATAAGATTGCGTAATCTAATAGTCTCTTCTCCTTCCTTAAGAAGACCGTTAGCACCGGTATTTGACTGGTGACCGGCGATTAAAAAGATTTTCTTCATCAAATGGTTTTTTAAGAATATTCAATCCGGATATAACCTGCTTTCATGGGAAGGGTACACACAGTATTGCCTTTCACCGGGACATCTATTTCCGATATATTTAAACGATATCGTTTATACTTCCTGTTTTTATCTTCCTGACGATAACCGTTATACCACTCTTCCAGGGTTAAGTTATCCTCCACCTTTATTTCATTTTCATTTACCATATATGGAGCATTTACAACTAAACAGGATTATTCTTCCCGTAACACTTCCCTGATCTCATCGGATAATTTCCGGAAACTGGGATTAAATCGATATTCCTCCCCATATTTTTTCAGATGATGTTTAATAGTGGTGTGTCGTTTATTCTGGAATTTGGCGATTTCCAGTATTCTCATTCCCGAATTATACAGATAATGTGAAAGAATGAAGCGAGGAAAAGTGAATCGTTGTTCGCGGCAGGTTCCCATAATTTCTTCCCTGGTGACTCCTAGAGTGTCTTGCAACGCACCGCTGATCTTATCGATCATTTCCACCTGTTCAATGCGTTTCTTATTTTCCGTCTCCCTCCGGTTATGGAAGACGATCTCGATATCCCACATTTCCGCCAGGTGCTTCAGGGTCACCGCCGGCCTGTACAAATACCATTTCGGCAACAGGTACAATAAAGAATAGTCACTGATATGGTGTTTGATATGTTCCCATTCCTCTCCGTAAACACAAGGAATAAAGAGATCCCCTTTTTCCACCGGGATATTCTGGCTTTCGAAATCGGGATATTCGACACTACCGGTTATAATCTTCATAATTAATATTTTATATAACTTTATTTTCATTAAATAAAGCCCTGTGAAGGGCTTTAGAAAGTTGCCTTGTTAATAAAATAACATCAAACAATATAATAGTAACATACAAAACAACTAAGGCAAAAATAGGCTAAATTAATGATTTAACTAACTGATTTAAAGACAAATATTTCACAAATTAATGTGAAATATCAGGGAAGTTTACCCACTTCTTCTTTTATCTTTCCGGCCTTAACTTTAAAATCAGGATTGACTTCCATTTCCTGGTAATATTTCTGCACCTGGTATAAAATACTGGAGTGGTCTTTATACATGATCTTTCCCACTTCAATGGAGGTAAACCATTTTTTTAAATGATAGGAAAGTATCATACGGGCAAAAACAATATCCTGTTTTTTACTCCTGGAGCGTATTTCCTCGAGGGTAATTCCGGTATAATGCTCAACAATGGCGATAGTCGCCTCTATGCGCCGCTGATTTTCATCTTCCGGAGAAAACAGGTCATAGAAAGAATGTTCCCTTCCGGCAATGATGACACGGGCATCGGACAATAATTTTTCCGAAACGGGTATCCGGGATGAAAAATGATGGTAAGCCGGTTTATCGGATTCTATATATTGAATCATAATGAGTTATTTTCAGCGTTATTTTCATTAAATTGTAGTTCCGTACACCTTGGATCCGTGGCAAAAAACTCCCGGATGATATATCCTTTGGCCAGCCGGCTGAATGTATTCCCGGCAGCTTCACCGGTATTTCCGGCATTCTTAAACGACGACAATAACGGTTCATTTTTCATTTTTTTCCTGACATTACATTCAATGGCGGAAGTTTTCTCCGGATCGATCAAATAGACCCAGTTGCCGATTTTCCTGCCGAACTCCCGGAGGTAGTAGTCATAATCCCTGCTCAGGGAAAATTCTATCTCCAGTTCCGAAAGGGTGCCGGACTTAAATTTTCGGAGATAGAAGCGGAACCTTTTTTCCGGTGTATCATAAAGATTTCCGAACTGCGGAGTCCTGGCGCGGGCCAATTCCTCCTGGTGCCTTTTTTTCCACAAAGCAGTCACATAACCCGGTGAATTCAAATAGGATTTAACGATCGAAATGATCACCTGTGAGGTGACAAGCCGATCCAGGTATTTATCGGTACAGATCTCATCGCGGACAATCTTTTGGAATTCTTCCAGCGAGATCAGTTTTTTAATGGATTTCAGGTAGTGGGCCACTTCAATGGCGGTTTTACTCCTGGTAATTTCATCCAATGATTTTTTAGTGGTCATTTCCAGGTTGGAAATAAAATCGGAAATGTACTGTGCCAGATCTTTCTCCGGAATATTCCGGATATCCTTATTCTCGAAGATGGCCGGAACGGACCTTGTATTATTTTGAATGGTTTTCATTATATATTTGATTGATAATCTCCTTAGAGCGTTGGTTACTTTGATATACTTTTTCGGCAAAGGTGACGGTCGAAACCGTATGTTTCGACGGATGTGTATTTTTGGACCACCTGGCAAGTCGTTTGGATAGTTCCCATGTTTTTTCATTCTCGAATCTCATGGTCCGGCCTTCCCGGCTCATCTCCGTCCAGTAATCGAAAAAATCATACAGTAAACTTTCCGGATATTGATCCCGGTATTGAAATACTTTTTCCCGGAAATCCTCCTTTTTATCTTCGGAATTCCCATTTTTCGGAGGCGCGCCATTTTTTTTATTTTTGGAATCCACCCCACAGGATAGATCCTTTTCACAGCCAATGAATGTTCCGGATCTTTTAAGAGGATCCTCTTCTTTGTTTTTATTTAATTTACTTTTCTTTTGAGAAATTTCCGCAGCAGAAACCGGTGTTTCTTGTTCATTAATAGTATTAATCGTAGCACGATTCCTTTTTGGCGTCGCAATAATCCGGTATTTTTCCAATATTTCGACCTCTGACCGGGATTTAACCTCCAGGTATCTTTTCTGTATTCCTGAAGATGTCAGGACATTGGAATCCTGATATATACTATTGTCAAAAAGAAGATTCTGCGAACAGAACTGGATGATATCTTTTACCGTTACCTCATTTAAATTTAAAGTGTCTGCTATATCAAACAAAAAATCCTCATTGCATTCTACAAAATATCCTTTATCTTTATATATTTCACAGAGTACAAAATTATAGACCAAATATCCCGGCGCACCGAATGTTTTCAGCAACTTCCTGATTTTTCTGTCGCTGAATATCCCGGTATCCATGGGAAAATAACTTAATCCTATTTGTTTGGGTCTGGCCATCCTTAATGTATTATTTATCCGGCGACAACCTTTTACGGTAGCCCGCCTTTTCTATTTCAGATCGTTTATAAAAATATTTGCCGCTGATCTTCTCACATTTCAACCGCCCTTCCTTCCTCGCTTTTTCAATGGTTTGGCGGGTAACACTGTATTTTTCCTCAATATCCTTTACCGTATAGGATTCATCATTCTGGATGAGGTCTATCAGACGGTTATTTTCTTCTTTAATACTTTGAATGATAGATTTCTTAAAATCTTCGAGCTCTCTCATGGAAAGCACCACAATAGAAGCCGAACCGGCATTATTCCCGTTGACAGAATTCATGATTTATCCTCCCTGATTTTTTTATGTAAATCACAAGAATAAAAAAGGGCGAGTAGCAGCCAGGCCACGGGAAGAATGATCCATCCCAGGCTCATATTCCGCAGGAAAACCACTATTATGGCAGATATAGAAAAGACATATATCATGATAATCAGGGCCATACTCACTTTTAAATCGGTCTTCATTTTCATATTTGAAAGAATATGTCGGATCATAACTTAGAATCCCAAACCTGGGTTATTTGATATTTGGCAAATATTTTTTCGATAGCCTGCCGGGTAAGATTGGCCCTTACCACTCCCACCCCGTTGTTCTTAATCCGGAAAAAGGATATTTTCGAGATCTCCAATACTTCGCAGATTTCCCGTATAACCAGCTCCTGATCGCATTTTTTCAATTGGCTCATTCCCTTGTTAAAGCCTCTGTTGTTTTCAACATTGATCTGTTTATTCTTTTTTCGTGCAATTTTCATCTTTGATTATTTTCCGTTATATTTGATATGAGGAGGCAAAAATAAAACAAAAATATGTTTTAGCAGACAGAATATTATGTTTTAACAGACGTTCAAATTTAATTCACTGATTTACATATCAAAAAAATTATGCTTAACACTGAAAAAATTAAAGATCTGTTGGATAAAGGAGATAAAATAGCAGTGACGGCTAAAAAAATCGGAGTTAACCGATCTTATCTGTACGATATAAGAAACGGTAAAACCAACATCGGTTCCGATCTATTGCAAAAGCTGGCTGACTATTTTGAGGTGCCTGTAGGGTATTTTTTTGATGAAGAAAATCTTGTTGACGACAATTCGAAAGACAAGATTATGGAGTTGGAATACGAAATCAGGGCTCTCCGTAAGGAAATCGAATTTCTGAACAAAGAAATCGAATTTCAAAAAAAATTAAATAAAAAGAACGAAGAAATCATTTCCTTACTTAAAACAGAGTTAACGCCAAAAAATGTGGACGAAGATCATTCACAAGTTGGGTAGGAGACAATTATCGATTGGTCTTCGATGCCACGAAAATTACCATTAATCGCTATGGTAAAGACCGACATGATAAAATAATAATACATGATTATGGAGAAAAACCCGATATTAGACTATTTTATCTCTTCCAAAAAGGAATCTAAATTTCTGAGGTTATAAGATTCTTACTCTATGAATAAACGATAACACCCATTATCCATTATTATTCAAAAGAACTCAATGCACTACGTTTCCTATTTTCAGATATCGCATGATAACGGGCAAAAGATCTGCTGTTTTTGGCATGTCCGCTCATACTGCAAATTACACTGATATCTTGTCCCGTTTCAAATAACAGACCGCAAAAAGTACGTCTGGCCAAATGACTGCTGGCAATTTCGTTCAACGGTTTCGTGATCTTTTGCCAGGTATGTGGATCCTGCATGGAAATATTCCGGGTCAATCCGGCTTCGGTAAATATTTCCTTAATGGCCTCATTGTATTTTTGCGCGCTGATGAAAGGTAATAGTTTTTCCGAAGCAGTACCGGCATAACGCTCCAGTATTTCCAGGGCGGTCCTGGTTAAGGGTACTGAAACTTCCGTGGGAATATCGGTATTATTCTTCAGGGTTTTATTGGGTATATACGATAGTGAACCATTGACCACATCCTCTTTTTTAAGCTGCAGCATATCACCTACCCTGCATCCCGTAAAACATTGGAAAAGAAATACATCCCGCTGAACCGAAAGTCGTGCATTGAGCTTTACATGCTTCAGGGTATCCAGTTCCGCTTTGGTAAGTATTACCGGTTCGGTTCTGTACTGGTCTTTCTCTCCGCCTATCCCGGCAAACGGATTATTGGAAGTATACTGGAAGTTATTTCCCCTGTGTATGCTTTTCTGATTTTTCCCGTTAGCCCATACAAAAAACATTTTCAGTCGATTCATCATACAGATCACCGTATTAAGTCCCCGGGTCGTTTCCCGCCCTTTCACCATACGTTTTTCGTGGGCTATAAAATATTTGAAATCCAGTATTCCATTTTTATCGATCGTATGGATATTGATAGGTTTCCCCGTATCTTCCTCCCACTTCTTGAGGCATTTCTTTAGAACCGCAAAATGCCTGTACAGATTGTATGACATCTGATGAGTCTCCATAAAACGGCTGAATATTTCAAAAAAAGATAATTCGGAATGATCTTTTCGGCCATACAACTTTCTTAAGGCATCAGCACATTCCTGCCTGGTTAATCCATAACGATTATTCACATAGGTATGGTTAAGGATCTCCCGGACTTTTTTCTGTTCTTCCTGTACATAATTAAGGACTTCCAGTGGCGTAGTATTCCGGAATTTTTGTTTTTCCGTATTCCAGTAACGGGTTTCAATCTCAATTTCCGTTTTGATCTTAAAATCGAAAGCTTTTCCATTGGAGAAGCGCACCCTGAATTTGGCACGTTCTTTTTTGGATGTGATAAAAAAGGTATGTTTGATCATGGGGCAAAAATAGAAAAAAATTATATCACGATCATATCCGGACTATTTTTGGCCGACATTAACCATACCAGCGTATACAAATTGTATACATTTCCGATTTAAAATCATAGTCATATTCAGGCATATCATACACACCTCTAAATAAAACCCAGAGGATCAATAAATACTTTTTCCGGTATGTATACTCAAAAATGTTCCCTGCGAGAACACACAAATTGAAATAATCAAGGAATAAATATATTTCCGATTGAAGCATAAACACCTGTTTACATTCTTAAATAAAATTTAACATTACCTAATTTTTATAATATTTTTTATTATTTTTGCGCCTTCATAAGCTTGTGATCATAAACTAAAAAATCTCATTAAAAAACTAATCAATGACTAAAAATGAATGACTATGAAAAAAATGTATTACCGCTTTTCTATCCTTTTCACGATTTTATTTATTACATGGTCCGGATACGGACAAACTGTTATTTACCGGGAAAATTTCGGCAATCCTTCCGGCAATATCCCCATTCAGCAATTCACAGGATGGCAGAATAATATAGCCGTTTACAGTGGAGACGGAACCTGTGACGTCAGGAACTCCACTCCTTCCGCGGATTATGAAGAAGCATCCGGCGGAGGAAATGTAATGCTTAACAATACAAGCAAATGGTTCCAGATTTCCAATTTAAATACGTCAGATTATGAAAATATTTCTTTGCATTTTGGACTAAGGAAAGGAAATATGGCTGAAAACGGCAGTAATTTTTCCATCCGGGTTTCTCCGGATGGAAATACATGGGAGGATCTTCCTGCCTATACGGGGCTCCCTACCGGTGCCGGAAGTACAGGATGGTATTATGTGACCCTTGCAAACCTTCCTTCTTATGATAATCTTCATATCCGTTTCTCGAGCCTAAGCAGCGCGGATTTTCGTATAGACGATATTTCGTTGAGTACCACTACGGTGGTCAGCACTCCGTATATTGAAATTATCTCCCCGGTCCACGGCGGAGTATATGAGCATCTAATCGAACCGGAGGTATCCATTATGAACTTTATTATCGGCGAAAGCGGAATCATCAAAACCGAGTTGACAGGAGACAATAATATTGTATTATATTTTTCCCATGAAGATAGTTTGATCAGTTATTTTGAAAATTTCCCGCCATTGGATGATGGAGAGTATATTTTTTCGGTGACTTTATTAAATCCGGATAGTACTATGCTGGTTCCGGCCATCACGGAAGTCGCCTCTTTTACTATCGTATCACCCACTGTAGCCACTCCTGTTTTTTCACCCGACGGAGGGAATTATTTCACGACACAACAGGTAAGCATCACGTCAGCTACACCGGATTGCAGCATACATTACACTTTAGACGGGAGTAGTCCCAATGAAAACAGTATTGTTTACAGCAATCCGATAGAAGTCTCTTCCAGCATTACGATTAAGGCCATTGCTTTTAAAGCAGGAATGGAACCCAGCATCGTGGCTACCGCCGACTACGTCATCCGGGATACCAGCGCCGCATTACAACTTCCCTTCGATATATCCTCCAACAGCACCACCAATCAGGAAGACATCACATTATTAACCGGATTTTCCGGTTATCATCTGGGTTCTTCCTACTCGGACGGATCAGCGAAATTTGAACAGGCAAGGGCGGGAACAGCCCGGTTGTCGGTAAAATTGAAAGACTCTCCCGATACTTTATGGTTCGATCTTAAAGGACGCGTTGGCGGCACTGCACCACAAAGTTATGAAGGAATAGAATTTCAAATATCCGAGTCTGGTGATAACCGCAATTGGACTGTACTGGGAACCCTCACCGAAAACGAAATTCAAACTTCCGCTTACCAGACATTCCGGTACAAGTTAAAAAACGGCACCCGATTTATCCAGTGGAAATTGCTGAATGCCGGTAAAGGAAATACGCAATTAAACAATATTAAGATCGGGAAGTATACCCAGCCATCATCACCCAACCATCTTACAGAAAGAGATGACTATAAATTAACCTTTTACCCGAATCCTGTCATTTCCAACCTCACGATTAACGCCCACGAATGTATAATTAATCGGGTTGAGATTATGGACGTTAGCGGAAAAATGCTTCAAATCGTACAACCGGAAAATACCGTCATCACTATAGCTTTTGACCATTTTCCTAAAGGAGTCTACTTTATGAGGGTTATCACGGCTAAAGGAGAAACCGTAGAAAAGATCATCAAATAGGAAACAGTTGACCGGTTGTGGTTATCCAAAAGTTTCACTTATTATATTATCCTCTTGTCATCCTGAACGAAGCGAAGGATCTTCACTGAATTGATAATCAGATTCTTCGCTTTGCTCAGAATGACGGAAAATAAGGGGATAAAAGGTTTACTATCAACCATCCTATTTTTCATACTCTGTTTTCATCCTGTTTGTCATCCCGAACGAAGTGAAGGATCTTCAATAAACTGAGAATCAGATTCTTCGCTTTGCTCAGAATGACGGAACATAATGGGATAAAAGGTTTACTATCAACCATCCTATTTTTCATACTCTGTTTATCATCCTGTTTGTCATCCTGAACGAAGTGAAGGATCTTCAACCTCCCGTTTCCGGTTATCCCACCATAAAATAGGTGGAAGGATATTGATGGTTAGATTCTTTACTTCTTTTACTCAGGGCAAAAGCCATGGTCAAAGTACCGATCCTTCCGATATACATATTAAACACCAATACCAATTTGCCTCCTGTGGCGAAAGCCGCGGAACTTCCCGTGGAAAGACCGCTGGTAGTGAAAGCGGATATGGATTCGAACAGGATATTCGTAAATCCGAATTCAGGCTCCAGAAGCGCAAGTATAAAAGTGGAAATAAAGATCAGGATCATCGACATGATCACAATAGAATAGGCTTTATCAACAAGATCGAACGGAATACTCTTCTTCCTGTACTCAATACTCTTCTTACCTTTTATTGTTGCCACGACCGATTTAAGGATCACAAAAAAAGTAGTATTCTTGATTCCTCCTCCCGTAGAACCCGGAGAAGCCCCGATAAACATCACAAGCATGAGGAGCATCATGCCGGGCATCGCAATGTCTGCAACCCGGATGGTATTAAAACCCGCAGTCCTGGAAGAGACAATCTGGAAAATCGAAGAGAATATTTTGCCGAACAGAGTCGTTTCACTT
>CALECM010000007.1 GCA_937949745.1 uncultured Bacteroidales bacterium
TATATTTTGGGAAAATACTCTATAGATACTTCACTCCGTTCAGGATGACAAAAATATTCTACCGTATTATTTTTAGAATGAATTTCATCGTGAATTATGTAATTTATAATCTCATATAATCTATAATAGAAATTATTATTTATAAAAAATTAATTCACTTCCCTTTTTTAAATATAAATTATTATTTTTACTCCATTAATTAATACATCAAATCATGAGTAAAAATCTGTTATTCTTTATTTTTATTGGTGTTTTTCATACGGTATTTTCCCAAAATATAGATCATCATCCTGCGGTTTGGGTGAAAGCGGATAGTGTTGACCGGGAACAGGGTTACTGGCGGGATATTTCGGGAAATGACCGGCATGCCATACCTGTGCAGGGTAATCTGCCCGGCGATTTTTCGCTGATGAATTTTAATAAATCTTTACCTCTCGATGAAATTAATTATTTAACTATTCCCAACCTTACTTTAAATGAAAACCGTATCACGACGATCATCGTATATGAAGTGGAGGATTCCCTGCAGGAAAAATCATTGTGGGCCTTACAACCCGCTTCCGGAAAAAGAGTTGGCTTAACGACAAAGCGAATATTAGGTGAACGGGAAGCGATCACTTATACGGAGGAAAACCGTTTAAATCCTGTAATCAACAGTTTAAGTCAATCCTGGTACTCTACGGGAAATCATGATACCGGTTCGGGTTTCTTCTTAGGACATGTAGATTCTTTAAGCTTTAACGGAAAGATTTCTGAATGTCTTATCTTTGAAGGAAATGTTCCGGATTCTGTTTTGCTGAAATATATATCTTACCTGGCGGTAAAATACGGAGTAACGCTTTATCAGACCGATTATAGAAATAGTCACGGAACCATTATCTGGAATTATACCGGTTATCCCGTATATTCGGGTTCTATCGCAGGGATTGGAAAAGATTCCTGTTTCGGGTTAAATCAGAAACAATCCTGTTTACTGGAACAAAAAATTAAAGTAGGACTTGATCAGTTAGAGGTCATGAATGAGCAAAACACGGCTATTCTTCCTGAAGATAATTTCCTGATCTGGGGATTCGATTCCAATGCGTTGGAGAAATATGGAGAAATCTATTCCGACGAAGGAGAAGAGTTATCCCTTTACGGAAACGGTCTGTTACAGGCTACGGGCAGCGAATCTTCCACGCTCCGGACTTTCCTGCAGGTGGACGGAAGCGGTTGGGAACATGCTGCAGATCATTATGTTTTATTGATTGACAGGACCGGAACGGGGGATTTTTCCACTACAAATACAGAGGTCTATTTCCCTTCCCGCACAGACAGTTCATCTATTTTATTTTCGGATATTTATTGGGATACGGATCGCAATGGAACTGACCGGTTTTGTTTCGCCTACATGCCATTGCCGGAGCAAGCCAAAACAATAGCGAAAGGGGAGACGCCGGTACTGGAAGATATCTTCTCCAAAATGAAAAATTCCGGAATTTCTAAAAACGAAAATTCTCCGGTTGACAAAACCGGAAACCTGAACGTTCCTGAAAAAGAAAATCAATACCTGTTATACCCAAATCCCAATTCCGGCAGGTTCCGTCTGGATATCCGTTACGCCGTGGCTTCGGATGTAGTCGTGAGGATATTGAATCCGGAAGGAAAACTGATCCGGACCATGAACGGCAGTTCCGCCCAAAGTCACCGTTTTGAAGGAACGGTTCCAGTGAAAGGACATTATATGATTGAAATACAGGGTGAACAGGAAAATAAAACCTTCAAAATGATTGTGCAATAACCGTTGATTTCTTTTTTAGCTATTTAGAATATATGAGAACAGTAAAGATTCTCCATAGATAGTTTTTCGGCTAAGAATTTATATTACATAAACCTGCTCAATCTGCTTGCGGATAATAATCTGAATCCACATCATAAAGTCATGGATGCAAATGGAAAAGAAATTGCGGATACAAATACCTACAAATATATTATTTTTTTGATGAATAAGGAGGCTTATTTTTGGTAATATATGTATTTAATCCGCTTTGATTATCGGCAAGACGTTTCATCGCGGCCAGGTGCTCAGCTCCGCTGGATGCTAAAGTATAAGTATATCTTTCGCCGCTCGTGAAATAAATCGTGATATAGTCTTCTCCGTAAATATATCCTCGTACACCCGAGGGCTTGCCGGTCAACGGGCTTATGCTGGAATATGATTTCATATGTCTGAATTAATACAACTAAATACCCGGAAAACGGTATTATTGTTCGATATTGTTTTAAGAATGATTTGTGGTTCAGATTGAGTTATCGACGTAGACCGGTATGCAGTGACCCAATACCGCTCCTTATAATTGACTGGGAGTTTTATTCTATCCGGTTGTCTATATTTGAGTAATGATTTTATCATTATGAAGAATATTATTTTTACCTTTTATAAATTTAAACCAAAGACGATGTGAAGATGTTACAATATTGGTTTTTATGCACCTAAATTACGGTAATAATTAAATTTACTTACAATGAAAAAAATCTCTATTTTAATTTTCGCATTATGTTGTGTTTTGACTACACACGCCCAAAACATCTTACACGGTCCTATTGAACAAATTTACCTGGTCCGTTCCATATCACCTAACGGTAAATATGTGGTAGGCCAACATGACCGTCAGCCGCGTCCTGCATTTTTATGGGAACTTGATTCATGTAACAGGATTACATTGCTGGGAAACACACGGGGAGAAGCCACGGCGGTAACGGATAACCGTATTATTGCCGGTGATTTCATGGATCCGGACATTCTTTATGAGGGAGAACCTGTGTTGAGTGCCGGAAGATGGGAAAACGGTACGTGGACAGGATTAGGATTGGGTGTCGGCGCAGGTCAGCCGCTACCTAATAACTTACTTGGATCCTCAGCCAGAGGCATGACCGCTGATGGAAATATGATCGTGGGACTTTCCAGAAAAAATGAAACCGGAATATTTCACGCTCACCCGTATTCATGGACAAAAACCGGAGATACATGGGTGGGACAGCTTTGGAGTGATGCCAACGGGCCCGATGTGGGCGCATCTATTGTCGATATCTCGGGTGACGGAAGTATTGCCGTCGGTTATACCACATTACCCGGTACTTCGGACAGAAAAGGTATTGTATGGAGATCCCCGACCGATTATACTATTCTATTCGCGAATGTTTTCGGAGTAGGAGAATATACCTGCATCAGTGAAAACGGACATTATGCCGGATTCAGGCATGCCCAGCAGGCCGGAATACACAATCTTGTTACCGGTGAAATTACCATTATTCCTCAGGGACATATGGTTGGAGCTGTAAGTAATGACGGATTTCTGATCGGCGTTTACCATTCCCCTTATCTGGCTACTCCAACCGACAAAGGTTTTGTATGGAATGAAGAACTCGGATTCATGGATTTCGGAGAATTCGTCAGTTTATATGCTCCGGATATCGATCTGCCGGTCGCTTTGAATTCATTGGATGTAAGAAATCCGTATAAATATACCATCCACACGATGACTCCCGACGGCCTGAATATTACGATATTAACGGAAGGCTTGCGGATAAAGAATGCCTATGTGCTTAGTCTGGAAAATCCTATTACCGTATTGCCTTTTCCCCGGAATTTTACGGCTGAGGTATCCAGGCCCGACAGGGATAAGGTTAACCTGGCCTGGGATGCTACTGGAAATGATGTATTACAATATATTATTTACCGGGATAATGATTCGCTGACCGTTGTTAATGGAAATGTAGACACTTATCTGGATGAGGATGTATCCGTCGGTTATCACGATTATTCCGTACAGGCAGTATATGATAACGGAAGATCACGAAAATCGGAAATGAAAACCGTAGCTGTTGTTGATAATTACAACCTGCCTTTACTGGAAGATTTTAACAGCAACAGCCTGAGAACTAATTTCTGGACAGCTACCTCAGATTACGGAAGAAGTAAATGGGAAACAAATGAATTTGACGGCGTGGAGGCAGTTTCTCCGGGATTAAGGCTGGAAGTAAATAATTCGCAGGGAAATTACGCTGCCTCGCTTCTGTCCAAACCGTTGGATGCACGCGGAGCTACCAATGTATATCTGTCTTATATGACTTATTTGATGAATTATACGACACAATCTTCCGATACGCTTTTTGTAGAAATATATGACGGTAATGCCTGGACAACCGTAAATAGATATGTTTTTCCCAGAACAACTATGGATTGGAAAAATGAATGGATCGATATTACGGATGTGGCACGGGGAGAGATTATCAATGTTCGTTTCCGCATGGAGGGAGAAAACAGTTCCACAGATTTGAAGACTTATTTCTTTGATAATATTTTTGTAACCACCGCCTTGCCGACAGGTGATGCGATTCCCCGCAAACTGGTCATTAATGAAGAAGACAATGCTATAAAATTAATGTGGCAGGATCCGTCCGGTTTATACGGAATTACCCATTCCCAAACTCCAAACCGGGGAAATTTCGGGAATCTGGGCGATCCTTTCATTGCGGTGCAGGATTTTACGACTGAGGATCTGGAATACTATTATGGTCATTACCTGACTTCGATTTCAGTATATATTAATAACAGGGTCTGGGATCCGGAAGTGGAGACCACTTTGAAACTGGCCGTTTATCAAAATGGACAAAGGACGGTTTCCACCGACATTGATGATTTTGTATCGAATGCGTGGAATAATTTTAATCTGCCGAATGCTATTGCGATCAATTCCGGTCTTACCGATTTGAAAATAGGAGTTGAGGTTGTAACCCATGATTCCCTGGAACGTCCGATCGGCGCCGATGAAGACGGAAGGGTAGTGGCCGGGAAAGGAGACTTGTATTCTGAGGATGGTGGTGCTACCTGGAAACGACTTTCCAGTTCAGGCGATCCTGATCAGCACCGGAACTGGAGCATTATAGGTAATATTTCCGAAACGGCTACGCCTGATGAAGAGCGTAATTCCGACATCATCGGATATAACCTATACCTTGACGGTGTAAAAATTAACGATTATCTGATTTATCGTCAGGAGCTTACCAATGCCAGATACGGCGGATGTTATACCGTGAGGGCATTTTCCCTTGAGTCAGGTCTTTCCGCTACTTCAGAGCAGGTCTGTATCGAAGGACCTTCTATTGGTATAACAGAACCGGGACAAAGTTCGGCATTGATACTTTACCCTAATCCGGCAACTAACTCCGTCCGGATAAGTCAACCTTTTAAAAACGCCACTTTATTTGATCTTAACGGCAGGGTTATTATACAAACAAACAGCGATCCTATACCGGTCGATCATTTGCAAAACGGGATGTATATGCTCCGTATTGAAACACAAGACGGTATTTTTAACCGGAAATTATTGATCAATAATTAAAATATATTATCTTATCCTATAAACAGTGGAGAGACTTATCTTATAGACTCTTCACTGTTTTTATATAAGCATAAACGAACTGTAGTGTTGAACGTAAGCGAAACATCTGATTATTATTAAAAATACATTCTTTACCGCGTTAAGAATGAAAATGCCTCGACGGGCTTAACCACCAAGTGAATTGTTGCTTTGCTTTTCTTGTCATGTTGAGCGCAGCGAAACATCTGCTTATTATTAAAAATAGATTCTTTACTGCTTTGAGAATGAAAATGCCTCGACGGGCTTAACCACCAAGTGAATTGTTGCTTTACTTTCTTGTCATGTTGAGCGTAAGCGAAACATCTGGTAAATAATTAAATGGATCATAAGATTCCTCACTTCGTTTAGAATGACGATACATGGACTGGCTCAACTACCGAGTGAATTGTTGCTTTGCTTCTCTTGTAATGTCTTATTGAGCATAAGCGAAACATCTTAAAACCTATGTAATAATCAGTTCCTTTAACTTATCAAGGTTCAGGATTTTTCCATCCCTTTTGGATAATTCAATAATCCCGTCTTCGCTCATTTCCGCCAGGCTTCTGGCAAGGGAAGGACGTGTCACACCAAAATATTCGGATAATTCTGTCTGGTTCATATCCATGGTAAAGTGGTTATTCCGGGATCTTTCCAGGATATAATAAGCTAATTTTCCCTTTATGGTTTTAAGAGATAATAATTTGATCCTTTCGGAAAGAAAATGGGTGCGTCCCGAATTAAATGACATATAAGCCTGAAGGAATTTCTCATTTCCGGCAAGTTGTTTTAAAACATTCTGTTTCGGTATCAATACTATTTCCACATTTTCCAATGCGGTTACATCTACGGGAAAACGATTATCTTCGGCAAATAAAAAAGCGGAAGCCAACGGATTGGGAGCCTTTATGATTTCAATACTTAAGGTACTGCCCGACCGGGTAATCATTTCGGTCTTTACGCTTCCCTTAGTAAGTATGTAAAGGGCGTTTACCGGATCTCCCTGACGGGCGACCAAATCTCCTTTTTTGAATTTTTTACTGAGGGGATTAAGTCCGTTCAGGAACTCTTTTCTTTCCTCTGCCGGGATCTCCCGGCAAATGGAACATTCAAAGATGTCATGATTAGGCATATGGTTAATTTAAAAAAAGAAATAAATCTTTTGGAGTGTAACAACTGTTACACTTTTTTTGTTGAACTGGGTGTACTTTTGCGTAAAAATTAACAATCATGAAAAGAACAGTCATAAAAATAGATGAAAACCTTTGCAACGGTTGCGGTGCATGTGTACAGGGTTGCCATGAAGGTGCCTTACAAATGATCGACGGGAAAGCCCGTATAGTAAGCGAATTGTATTGCGACGGATTGGGAGCCTGTATCGGAGAATGTCCGGTAGGGGCGATAGAGCTGGAAGAGCGGGAAGCCGAACCCTACGACGAAACCGCTGTAATGCAGAGAATCGCGCCCAAGGGAGAAAAAACCATCCTTGCCCATTTAAAACATCTTAAGGAGCATAATGAAACGGAATATCTGAAAGAAGGGATCAATTATATACGGCAAAACAATATCCGGGTGGATTTGACTCAATTACAAGATGGAATACCTGCCGTTTCATCGGGAAGCGGCTGCGGATGCCCGGGAGGAAAAGAAATGTCGTTTACGCCTAAAGCCGAAGTTCGGGAAACAGCCTGTGATGTTTCTTCCCAACTTCGCCAGTGGCCCGTTCAATTGCATTTGCTTAATCCGGAAGCATCCTATATGAAAAATGCGGATGTTGTCCTGGCAGCAGATTGCAGCGCTTTTGCCTATGGGGATTTCCACAATCGTTTTATGAAAAATCATGTACTGGCTATCGCCTGTCCCAAATTGGACAGCGGCAAAGATAGTTATATCGAGAAGATAACCGCCATGATCGACCGCTCCCATATCAATACGCTTACGGTGATCATGATGGAAGTACCTTGTTGCGGCGGATTATTGCAGATTGCGCAGCAAGCCCAGGCCCAAGCCGGCCGTAAAATACCGATCAAGAAAATTATTATAGGAATAAAAGGAGACCTGTTAAAGGAAGAATGGGTCTAGTGTTAAATTAAAAGAAAATATTATGTTTTGTTATCAATGTCAGGAAACAGCTCAAAATAAAGGCTGTACCATCAGGGGAGTCTGTGGTAAAAATGAAGAAGTCGCCGATTTACAGGATCTGCTGATCTATCTTATGAAAGGAATATCCAAGCTTACCGTGCGTTTGCGTGGGCATGGTGAAGAAATGCCCGATGTTAATAAATTTATAGTGGACGGTCTGTTCATGACCATAACCAATGCCAATTTCGATGTCAGTCGTTTCGAGAAAAAGATCCGGGAAGCGTTTGAGATAAGGGATAAAGTTTATGACCGTTTACGGGAAAAAGGAATTCAGGACATTCAGGATGATTGCGACTGCCTGACCTGGAGAGCTTCCACTCTCCGGGAGATTGAAGAAAAATCCAGGCAGGTCGGAGTGCTCAATACTGAAGATGAAGATATACGTTCTTTAAGGGAATTGTTGACGTATGGTATCAAAGGTATTTCCGCCTATGCCGAACATGCCGCCAATCTCGGTTATGAAGATAATGACATTTACGCTTTTATGCAGGAGGGACTGGCAGCCACTACTGACGATCATCTTTCCGCGGAAGAATTAACGGCATTGGTGCTGAAATGCGGCAGTATGGGAGTAAAAGTAATGGCCTTACTGGATAAGGCGAATACTTCATCATACGGAAATCCCGAAATCACAAAAGTGAATATCGGCGTAAGGGATAATCCGGGTATTTTAATTTCCGGTCATGATCTCAGGGATATGCAGGATTTACTGGAACAAACGCAAGGTACAGGCGTGGATGTTTACACCCATAGTGAAATGTTGCCGGCGCATTATTACCCGGCTTTTAAAAAGTATGCTCATTTTGCCGGTAATTACGGGAATGCATGGTGGAAACAAACACAGGAATTCGAAACATTCAACGGACCTGTCCTTTTCACTACCAATTGCCTTGTTCCGCCAAAACCATCGGCAACCTATGCAAACCGGGTTTATACCACCGGCTCTGCGGGATTTACAGGATTTCCGCATATTGGAAACCGGATAGGGGATAATCCCAAAGATTTTTCCGGTATTATTGAACATGCCAAAAAATGCCAGCCGCCGACAGAGATCGAATCCGGGGAAATAGTAGGCGGTTTTGCCCATGAACAGGTTTTCGCGCTGGCGGATAAAGTTGTGGATGCCGTAAAGTCCGGAGCTATTAAAAAATTCTTTGTGATGGCCGGTTGTGACGGACGCATGAAAAATAGGGAATACTTTACCGAATTTGCTGAAAAACTGCCTCAGGATACGGTGATCTTAACGGCAGGTTGCGCCAAATACCGTTACAATAAATTGCCGCTGGGTGATATCGGCGGAATTCCGAGAGTATTGGATGCCGGACAATGTAACGACAGTTATTCTTTGGTGGCCATTGCTTTAAAGCTTAAGGAAATATTCGGTCTGGACGATATCAATGAATTACCGATCGCTTATAATATCGCCTGGTATGAGCAAAAAGCGGTGATCGTATTGCTGGCACTTTTGTCCTTAGGGGTAAAAAATATCCATTTAGGACCCACGCTTCCCGCTTTCCTGTCGCCGAACGTGACGCAGGTATTGATCGATAATTTCGGCATAGCCGGTATTGGCACTGTCGAAGACGATATTCAATTGTTTATGGCTTAATAATATTTTTCTGTCATTCTGAGCGAAGCGGAGAATCTAGTTATGGAATACAGATCCTCACTACGTTCAGGATGACATCATTATTCTGGAATTGTCATTCTGAGCAAGGCAAAGAATCTAACTTATCCGAAATAGAGATCCTTCACTTTGTTCGGGATGACATACATATTCTGGGATTGTATAATAAAAACGGCCCCTGAGTTTATCGAAGGGGGCCGTTTTATTAATCCTGAAAGATCAGGAAGTTATATGTAATGTTATTACTTAAATCAATCCCGATTCTTTTAGCATATCATAAATCATGGTGCCTTTGGTCTTTTCGATGCCTTTCTTTTCGAGATATTTTATAACGAAAGGCAATTTCATGTCATAGATTTTCCGTCCGTCCATCAATCTTGCGGAAGAACTCAACAATACACGGATATCGAAACAGGAAGCGAAAACCTCCGGAACGCCACGGTCTATGTTAAGCAGGGTATAAACCGCTTCCATAGCCGTACGTACGGAATATTCAGTGGTAAAGACCGTATCTCTTTCCGTTTCCGCGAAATTGCCGATGAATGCCAGGTTCGCAGATCCTTCGGGAACCACGAGCGGTCTGTCGCCCAATGCGCGGGGCATGAAGTAAGACATGACATACGGCATCATACAGGGAATGGTATTGGCCGAATTAGCCGCCATATCATGTATTTCGTTTTCCGGAACACCGATATGGTATAACCATTCCTGGGCGATCTCAATCCCTGTACACTCTTTCATTGTCTTCTTTATGTAATCACCTGGTTTGTCAGAAAATAATCCGTAAATCCATACCACTAACTGATCCTTCGGCTGTTTTTTGAAATGTGGCTGGCGGTTGAGTGTCCAGCTTAATAACCAACTGGAATCCTTTACACTTACAATCCCGCCGGTTACTACTTTTCCTGCAAACGGATCACGTTGACATATCTTTTCAATATAAGGGGGAATCCTGTCGTCCAGTGTGGTCAGCGTTGCCGATACGAAATTGGTTTCCGGGATACTGCCGCAAAATTTTTCCGGTTTCCCGAAAGCGGGATCCTGGGCGGCAAGATTTCGCCAAAGTCCCCAGCTTCCGCCAAGGGAAGCGTTCAGTTCGGCCGCCGTATTCTGATCTCCGTAAGTAGAACTTTCGGTAATACTTCCGTTTGTAACGAAAACAAGGTCATTTTCACTCAACTCGATCTGTTTTTCCTCTCCCTTTTCCTGATAGACTATTTTTTTCGCGATCTTTTTGTTGTCTTTTTTATCAACCACAATGTTTGTCACCTGAGTTTTGTACATAAATTTAACCCCTTGTGATTCCAGGTAATTGACCAATGGCATCACCAGAGATTCATATTGATTATATTTAGTAAATTTTAAAGCCGAAAGATCGGGAAGCCCTCCGATATGATGAATAAAACGGGCGATATATCTCCTCATCTCCATTGCGCTGTGCCATTCTTCAAAAGCAAACATCGTGCGCCAATAGAGCCAGAAATTCGATTCGAAGAAATCTTCTGAAAATACATCCGAGATCCTTTTATCGTTTAATTCTTTTTCAGAAGTTAAAAATAACTTCACTATCTCTTCCGAAGCTTTATCCGTCAGGGTAAATTTTCCATCGGTATGGGCGTCGTTTCCCCGGTTTATGGTAGCCCTCATTTTAGAATAGTTGGGGTCTTCCTTATTAAGCCAGTAAAACTCATCCAATACTGAGGCATTTTTAATTTCCAGTGAAGGGACGGAACGGAAAAGATCCCATAAACATTCGAAATGATTTTCCATTTCACGTCCCCCCCGTATAATGAATCCCCGGGAAGGCTGTAAAATCCCGTCGAGGCTGCCGCCGGGCAATTCCAATTCTTCAAAAATGTGGATTTTATCACCTTTCATTTGTCCGTCGCGGATTAAAAAAACCGCTGCGGCCAATGATGCTAATCCTGATCCGACCATATACGCTGATTTCTGGTCTACGTTTTCCGGTTTCTTAGGCCGAGCGAATGCTTCATAATTTCCATTACTGTGATACATACTTTTTTCTTTAAATTCATACTTATAACATACCCGTACCTGAGCCGGAATAATATTTTAATTTTTGTTAAATTAAACAAAAACAAATGTTATAAGTTTAATCCGGAGCAGCTTTTTAGAAAAGAAATGAATAGGATCGTTATTATCCTAAGTAACAGATATTAGCATTTAAATAATAAATTATTGAGGGAATAACTTGTGAATGTATGAGGCTATTTATTCTCTGGATTTGGAATCGATCCAGATCGTAACAGGACCGTCGTTGACCAGTTCCACCTGCATATCGGCGCCAAACCGGCCGGTCTTTAACGGGGTGGAGAGAAGATTGTTCAAAGTGGAACAAAATTTTTCATAAAGCGGAACGGCGATATCCGGTTTTGCCGCCTTAATATAAGAAGGCCTGTTTCCTTTTTTGGTAGAGGCATGTAAGGTGAATTGGGATACGGCAAGGATTTCAGCCCCTATATCCGTGACGGATAAGTTCATGATACCCGAATCATCATCAAATATGCGAAGATTCACTATTTTATGGGAAAGCCAGTGGATATCTTCAATGTCATCCTCTTCTTCAATCCCTACAAAGACCAGCAAACCTTTCCCGATCTTTGATTCCGTTTTTCGTTCAATGGTTACAGAGGCTTTACTGACGCGTTGGATAAGAATTCTCATGCATCTTGTTGTTTATACTGTTATAGATCAAATATACTGATAAAGAGCTAATTATTTCTGTTTTATTTTATATGCGACTATTTTCCGGAAATCATCTAATTGCTCCGTCCGGCTGATATCAAGTATTAACGGGATCAATCTTCCGATGGTTTTGGTATTATTAAATGCGTTCTTGATTTCCTGATCTATATCCAGTTCCGGTATGCCACCCTGCGTTTTTTCCGTGAAATAAAAAGATGTTTTAATATACTGTTGCCAAACGGAAAGCCAGAATATGGTTCTCTTCCCGCCGACATTCTTACATAACCAGGCATTCCCATCCTTGTAAAATCTCCATTCCGGCAATAATCCGAATTCATTTTCAACCATAGCCATTAATTCCCGATAAACCGGAAATACTTCTTTTCCCAGGGCATTTTCCAGTACTTTATCGTCGGGAAAGATTCCGGCATCTCTGAGCAATTGGGTTTCTGTAGTCATATTTATTGGATTTGGATAATTGAATCAGTTAATCATCTCCCGTGACGGTATTGTTATCAGTATATAATTTACTGACATCACTGGATAACCAGGATCCTGCGTGGGCTCCCTGGGTCTGGTCGTGGGACGGGTAAACTATCGCGAAACTGTTGTCGGGTAACCACTTGGAAGTTAAATGCGGTAAACGTCCCAGCCATGATGCGTAGGATATGGAATCTTCACGAGCCCCGATCAAGATGAAAAAAGTATCGGATTCGTTTTTATGTTCTAAAGGAAAAAATTCCGCAGGACTATTCAGGACGGTACAGTCATAAGGCGTTTTTACTTTATTGGTATTCAACGCCGTAATAAATGAGTCACGGTTTTTTTCGGAAGTATAGAAATTGATCCTGGCGCTGGTCTGGAATGACAAATGGCATACCATCCTGACCCAGTTCGGAAAACCGGGTTCGAATTGCGCCAGATTCGGCACCCATATCCTGATTCTTTCGAATGTATTGAGCGGATGTTTAAGGGAGACTACAAAAATAGTCTGTTTGAGATCCGCCAGTATTTGATCTAGAATACTTCCGAAAAACCATTCATTCGCACGGACTTTTCCGTTCCATCCCATTACCAGATCGGTGATCTGTAGTTCCTTACAGGCCCTGATAATTGCCGATGCCACGTTAAGGTCGACCCGGGCCACCGTTTCTATGGGATAGGGTCCCGCGGCAATCTCTTTGGCATAATCCAGCAAGGCAAATTTGCTTTCCACTTCACGTTCGTCACGGGCTACCGCCAAAGCATAGATAGGCTCTAAAGTATTGGCTTTCCGGAGGTATTTTGAGAACTCCAGCAGGCTTCCCACATTGGAAGGATTCACGATAGGTACAAGTATTTTCTCATTCGACTGACTTGCTATACGGCTGAGCATATTGATGTTAACGGTAATATTTTTAGCAGCGTTTTCCGTAATGATTGAACTGACTAGGCAAGTAACCAATATAATAAGAATGGTCGCATTAAGTACGTTGATATCCACGATCCCGATCCTGTAACCGACCATGATCACGGCAATGGTTGCAGCGGCATGTGACGAGCTGAGTCCGAATATCAACTTACGCTGATTGGCATGATATCTGAAAATCTTCTGGGTGAAAAAAGCCGCTATCCATTTGCTGGATAAAGCCACCACCGTTAAAACCAAAGCGATGATCAGGGCTTCGCTACCCTGGAAAAATACGCTCAGGTCGATGAAAGTACCGACATAGACCAAGAAAAAAGGGATAAACAAGGCATTGCCCACAAACTCAAGTCTTCCTTTAAGTAAAGAGGATTCAGGTATTAATTTATTGAGACTTAACCCTGTAAGAAAAGCACCTATAATAGGCTCTATTCCGATGATGATAGCCAATCCTCCCGCCAGGAAAACCATAAAAAGCACAAATACAAATTCCGACACGGAATCATTCTTGGCATGTCTGAAAAACCATTTTCCTATTAACGGATAAATTTTGACCACGATCAAGAGATAGAGGGATAAGAGCGCAACCAGCTTCAGCCAATGGCTCCAGGAAAGTTCCTGTGCACTGAGGGAAGTGATGACGATCAAAAGCAGCAGGACAATCGTATCCGTGATAATGGTCGCGCCTACGGTAATATTAACGGCTTCCATTTTGCTGATCCGGTAGCGGGTTACAATAGGATAGGAGACCAGCGTATGGGTGGAGAACATGCTGGCAATGAGAAGAGATCCTAAAGTATTAAAATGAAGGACATAACTGCAAATGAGGTATCCCAGTACAAATGGGATAAGGAAAGTCAGCATTCCGAATACCAGGCTGCGGTTCCTTACTTTTTGAAAATTGAGCATATCCAGTTCCAGTCCGGCTAAAAACATCAGGTACATGAGTCCGATATTCCCCAGGAGCTCAATACTGCCTTCCCGTTCGATTATATGCAGCCCGTTTGGACCGATAACCAGTCCGACGATAATAAGTCCTAAAATGCCGGGTAATTTGATACGGGTGAAGAGGATCGGGATGATGAGGATAATAAACAGGCCTATCCCGAATAGTAATATCGGGTCCGTAATGGGTAACTGAAAAGTAAATTCATGCATGCAGTATCCTGTTTACATTTCAAAGAATCGCCCTAAGGCGGATTATAGTAACGCCATGGGAAAATGACTGTTCACAATCCGGGATCAAAATTACGATTTTTTCCGGTTAAATATTGAAAATGATCGTTAAAACCTAGTATCTTTGCAGCAATAATTATCTATTGGTGGCTTCGACTAACTCAGCCACCAATATACTTCAAATAATATAATTTATGAAAATAGCGATTCCGACAAGAGATAACATTGTGGACAGCCATTTCGGGCATTGTGAAAGTTATACCATTTACACCATCGATGATAACAGGGAAATTACCGGTAAGGAATCGTTGCCGTCGCCCCAGGGTTGCGGGTGTAAAAGCAATATCGCCTCCGTACTGCAACAGATGGGCGTTACCGTTATGCTGGCGGGCAATATGGGAGACGGTGCCTTTAACGTACTCAATTACCATGGAATTAACGTATACAGAGGATGTTCCGGCGATACGGATCAGTTGGTGAAGTTATTTCTGGAAGAACAGGTTTCGGATTCGGGAAGCAATTGCCACGCGCATGACCACGGGCACCGGTGTAGCCACGGACATTGATTTGGATAATTTATCCAGGATGACTATATAAACGCTTCAATAGAATTTTTAATCTAACCCAACTTTTTTATATGAACATAATAAAAATCCGAAAGGGACTTTCTTTTGAAGGATACCTTTCTTTAATCGGTTTTTTTATATCTGTTGGCGGGATATGGGGAATATCTTCTTTAGACCCCACTTCGTCTATTCTGTTATATCTTTTGTTTATAATGATAATTATATTGGGGCTTTTTTTATTTATTTCCATTAAAGGATTATTACTGGACGTTGAGAATAATCGTATAAAACAATATCAAATATTTTTTTTCTTTAAAACAGGAAAATGGCAATCTCTGGATCTATATGACGGTATTAAATTAAAATACATTTACGAATCACAAAGGATGAATCTTGGACTTGCACCTTCAACAAAGGTTACTACCCATACCTACAATGTAATGCTCACTTCTAAGGTGACAGAATCTTTAGAATTAAAAGAATTTACAGATTATCTTTCCGCCAGGGATTTTCTCGATAAATACTCGGATCTGTTAAAATTGAAAAAATTTGACCAGTATGAGAATGCTAAAATAAAATTGGCCCAAAGGAGAAAAGATCTCGAAGCAAGACGGACTGATTCATGAATTTTCCGGATATTTCTATCTATTCCGGCACGTAGATGATCTCGCCGGTTTCCAGTTCATAAGCTACACCTACTTTTTTACCTCTTGAACCGGTAGCTTCCTCCTGGTCGTTCGAGGATTGGTATTTGGTGATTTTTTCCCCTTTCTTGGTGATGATCTCCATATTTTCCTGCCCGGGATTTTTCACGATGGTATAATCTTCTTTGGAAAAGATCTCAGTCATATTAAAACGGCTCACCAGAGCAACCATCAGTGCCACCGCAAAAACCATGGCCACATCGAAGAGATTGGATAACATGGAAACGGGATCATCATCGCCGCCCGTCCCATGAAGTTTTCGTCTGTTTTTCCTGCTCATAATATGTGAAGCTGAACCGGGAGATGAATTACGAAATCCGTATCCCGGTTAATTTGATTTATATTTTTGATGCTAAAAGTGAGGCATGGCTAATGATATTTTCCCCGTTCGTTTTGATCACCTCATGTTTAACGCCTAGTTTCTCTTCCCTTTGCTTAGCCAGTTCCGCGATAAAATCCAGCCGCATCAGGTCTGTGTTAAGCCATCTTTGCCTGGCCTGTAACAGGATAAATCCTACTGCTCCGGCAAAAAGCCCGAGCACCGTGGTCGCGAAAGCCACCTGCATATTATATGCCATCGAAGAGATATCACCGGTGGAAAGTCCCGCCAGCGCCGGACCCATAGGAATCAGGGTTCCCATCAAACCCAGGATCGGACCGAATTTGATCAGCGTTTGCGCTTTTGCCACGTCACGAAGAGCATTGATCTCAAAAGTGGAGATCGCCTTATCCACAAAAGCGGGATTATATCCATTTTCGAATATCTTGTCGATGGTTTTCATAAAAGGTGTCCTGGGTTGCTCCCGGAGCTGATCATAATGAGTGGAGAGATTCTGTTCATTCACGGTCTCCATCCAATCACCCAGTATCTTCTCCTGCTTTTGGCGTTGTACGTAAATGCTGAGGAATCCTCCCAGCATGATGATACTTCTGGCGAAAAAATAAAGCAGCCCGACGATAACCGGAACGAGTAATCCGTTAGATATCCAGAATAATACATTCGATATTTGTTCCATTATATAATTAATTAAGATTGTTTTATATGCTATTTTAAATCTATGTGATGTTCTTCCTGCAGGCACTTTCTTTTGTTCCTCCATTTTTTATAGATAAATCCCGCCGTAAAAAGGAGTACTACAACTCCCGTTGTCAGGAGTAAAGCTTTCCAGTCCATCGGCTGGCTATAAGTATAAATCATGGCGGAAGGATGAAAAACGGTAAAGCAAACGGTGAGCAGAAACAGAAGAAAACTGATCAGCAGGGTAAGTTCGGTACGGAATTCGATCTCCGGTAAATATTTGCGGAACAACAAACTCCCTCCCACTAAAAGGATAAAAGAAAATAAGAAAAAAGAAGCGGTGAGAAGGGAGAAGCTGTTCCCGGGCATTAGAAAAAAGATATTTAAATGGAGATAATATAAAACCGGAAATATTAATACGGAAGGAATATAACTCAGTATGACATTTCCTATTTTGAGTTTCTGCCCCGATAATTTCATCAGAACCGACTTGCTGAATCCAAGAGAGAGCATCAGGTCCACCATGACGATCACCGAGAGATTGGTCAGCATCTCCCGCGAAGTAAGGGCCTGTTCCACCGCCAGTTTATTCTGGGCGATAGCCATCGGATGCGTCAATATGATGAAGAGTACGCACAGTCCTCCAAAGATAAAGGTGTACTTTTTTTTAGGAAGCAGGCTCATCATCAGCATTGTTTTGATGAGGACGAGCGGTACCATGAAATAGATGATATTGTCCATCGTTTATTTCCTTCTTCTTCTCACGAAATAGAATAATAAGATAAGGAGACTGATAGATACGAAAGTAATGATCGCCACCCGTACCCCGTTGAATTGCCGTTGCTGTTCTCCGTTACTTGCTTCTTCTTTCTTCAGTACCATACTTTTCTCGCCGGAAATAGCCACCTTAACGGCATCATCTATTTTTTGCTGATATTGTTGTGCCTGTTGAGGATCGAGATACCGGCTGATAAAATTGATCAGACTGGGATTATCACAGGTAAAGCCGCTGCAGGCTGCGTCGAATTCCTGTACCATTTCGCTATGTAAAGCAGACAGCCGGCTGATCTGTTCTTCCGAAGCCTTCCAGTAGCCTTTACGGATCGTTTCCAGCATTACGGCAGTCATCTCCTGTAAAGCCGCGGGACTTTCTTTCCTGAAAAAATCTTTGATAAGAAGGTCGTGTTTATCTTCCACATATACATCATAAATATCATTCCACAACCGGTTATCGATAGCGGAAGGTTTCATCACATTCCAGCCGTAAGTATTTTTCACCACTTCCGTAAAGCCTGACGCTGAGGAAGCGCCTCCTTTTAGCTGTTCCTTAATATAGGTCGGATTTAATATTGTGGTACGCGATTCCACGCCGATCGCGGCTTGAAGTGTTTGTGCTCTCGCGTTGTAACGGTTCCGGAGATCGTTGAAGTAATTGTCGGGATCTTTACCGGTAACATTTCTTACCGTGAGGGTCATGCCTCCCATAAATTCATACACATGATCAAGACTCAGGGCACCCCACGTATGACTTTGGCGAGGCTGTATCACGAGATCCGTATTCTGTAAGGCAGCTTCGAAAACACCTTCGCGGAAATTTCCCCAATTTTTGGAATCCCCGTATGTGGCACCCATATTATTAAGATATACCCGGGCTATTTCATTTTCATTTTCCCACTGACTGCCGCTCTCCACCATTCCGGTAATGCCAGTGCCCGCCATGCCGTTGACACCGCCGAAAATACGGGTAGTCGACAATTCCCGGGCATCTTTGGGAGAATATCCTTTATTAAGTAAAACTTTCTCGGCATCTACCTTTCCTTTGGCTACATAATTGGTTCCTTGGTCACCGGACTCCGCGGCCATATCTATCGCTTTTTGTAAAAGAGACAATCTTGAAGCAGCCAAGTCACGGAATTGTCCCGAAGTCTGTACAACCACATCGATGCGGGGACGTTGCAATATATCTTCCGGAATGAGCCGGATATCCAACACCCGTCCAAATTGATCCCGTACCGGTTCCACTCCCAAAAGATAGAATAATTGCGCCAGCGTGGCTCCTTCG
>CALECM010000008.1 GCA_937949745.1 uncultured Bacteroidales bacterium
TCTATTTTGGATTCGTCCAGTACGCGGGCATTCGCCACCAGGTTTTTCAACTTCATTATTTTAAGTTCCAGCAGCCCCTGGGCTTCTTTAGCAGCATCATATTCGGCATTTTCGGAGAGATCTCCCTTATCTCTGGCTTCGGCAATAGCAGCGGATATTTTTGAACGTTCCACTGTTTCCAGTTCATTAAGTTCCTTTTTTAAGGCCTCAAGACTCTCTTCGGAATAATATTTAATTGTATTCATTTTTTAATTGTATAAAATAAAAAGAAAAATTAAAGAGGCTGAAAAGCCTCCTTAATTTTATATTTTAAAAAGGTTTGGTTAAGACTTAGAGAGCTATTTTTATGCTTACGTAGTGGTTACCATTCCAATGTTGTGTAAATCTATATGCATAGTCTAATAATAATTGTTGATTACCTCTTCTGGAAAGCGGGATCGCAGCAGTTACACCTGCACTCGGTCCGGAATAGAAAGTAGTACGGGATTCTTCTTTCCACATTCCACCTTCAAGGCTATAGCCTGCCCTTACCATAAAATATTGCATCAGTCCATATTCAACACCGATGGAGAATACGTCGCGGGAATATGAATTAGCAGTAAAAGAAGCTGCCAATGTAATCCTGTGGTCTGCGTCCTTCCTGGTTAATCCTTCCGCTTCCCTGTCTTCTTTAGACATATCTTTGTATTGTCTTCCCCAGATCAAAAAGTCATAAGACAATCCGATGGTTAATAGGGAGGGCATTTCGGCTTCAGCTGACCTTTGCTCCATAGTTAATTCGTGACTACTGTTAGTAGGAACAGCCCTTAACGATATACCGTCACCGGAATACCGCATCGGAAGACCGATATTTTTCAAGGTAACACCGATCTTGAAGTTTTCATATGGACCGGAAAGGTATTGAACGCCTGCGTCCAATACAAATCCGGTAGCACTTAAATCGGATATACTTTCATTGATAATCTTTCCGGTAAATCCGCCATGGATATATCTGTTGAATGATTTAGCGTAATGGATACCGATATAAAGAAGGGAAGGGGAGAATGTTCCCATGTTACCTTCGGGCTGATCAACCGTCGTAACGTCGATACTTCCGAAGTTCATGGAAAAAACCGAAATACCCAATACTCCGAAATCCCTGATTTTAACGCCGGTTTCTTTATCTCTTCTGGCGAGTGACTGGGCAATTCCGAAAGAATTGATTCCAATTCCCGCATTGGAACCGGTTAGATATTGTGTACGGGAAAATCCGAATTCCGTCCTGTTTACGAATGCCAACCCTGCAACGTTAGAATACACTGACTCTAATCCGTATGTTTCGGCGACTCCACAGGTACCCCAGCCACTTGAACGGGCCCAGGGATCGATGAGAAGGTGTTGTGCACCTGCCTGGCCTGACCGGTCTTTATTTCCTGCATAGCTATAGGTGGATGCAGAAAACATTCCCAATAATGCAATTATTATTAATGTTTTATAAGTATTATTCATAGTCTTTAATGTTAAAATTCACAAATAAATATTATTAAAATGCATTTAAGTCAGCAGGTCTCATAGCGCAGAAGAATTTCAGGGTACGCTTTCCTATATTAGGAGCGTCTACATGAACGAGGTACATACCTCCTGCTATCGGAATACCGGCATCGTTTTTCAAATCCCAGTCAACATAGGTGATACCGTCGCTGTTTTTATGGAATTTCTTCACCAGAATACCATTTACCGTATAGATGTGTATATCACAGGTTCTTGGCAGGTTTACTATTTTCACATAAGTTTCCAGTGCGGTAGATTCGTAAGTAGAGAATCCGTAGTACGGGTTCGGAACGATATTGATTTCCGCAAGTACATCTTCATGGATGGAAGTAGCATTAGTAACAGGGGCCAGGTCTTTTGTAGAGAACCTGAATACCGGATATCCGCCATTAACGGCTGTTTGGTTACCCGGAGCCTCACTGCTTGATTCATACCAGCGGGAGTCATATCTTAAATATGGACGTGATACCCGCAATTTAATGGTAACATCGTTAGATAGCCAGTTATTTTCCTGACGTGCGGCAGGCATAGGGATACTTGTCCACATTACGTTATTGAATAATTGCATTTTTTTCCTGTATATCGCACGGTCGGGGGTCTGGCCTACAAACGTATTGAATTTATCCATGAGCCATCTTCCTTCGTCATAAGGACCGCATTCATAGTAAGGCTGATTTCCGGCTATCCTTCCACCATCCTGGCCATTTCTTGCCATTCTTTCATTATCGTTAAAATTACGTTCTCTTCCGGCTTCACGGTAATAAGTTGCGGCGGTGTTACCACTACTTCCGCAAACATATACGAAATGTCTTCCGCCGTAGCTGAAAGTAAAGGCGTCATTGGGATATGATTCCGCATACATATTATATTCGGCTTCCGTGAGTGCATAAGAGGTATCGGCTAAATTCAGGTAAGCAAATACATTCGTAGGATCGAAGATCATGTTGTTTCCATTATTTGTCGTATCGGAAGAATCTTCCGAGAACATAATATTCAGTCGTTCGCCGGTTTCTACGTTGATAGCATATCCGGGAAACCAACCCATACCGGTACTACCTGATTCAGGATTTCCGTTTTTATCTACCGACGGACTTCTACGAGGTTCATGCCTGTATGCTCCTCCGTAATTATTACTCCTGTTATCCCCGGCTTCCAATACGATACATCTGGTCCATTTATCCTTATCCGGAGTTAAAACGATATCAACGGAATAAAGATTGGTGAGGGTTTGATTGTATCCCGGGTTGTCCAGGTTATTGGTTGTCAAAGTCCTGAAATCGTAATAAGCAATCTGGGGCTGACTTTCACTGTTGATAAGGTCGGGGGTAACATATTTAGCCTGAGGCCCGCCATAGTAAGGAGAGGCTAATACATAAGGCGACCATCTTCCCTGAATAGCTTTATCAAATTGACGGAGCGGATCTTTCCATCCTCTTACCGGTCCTACAAACGGAAGACCATTGGTATCACGTCCGCTTGTATCCCTGTATATGGTAAAGAAGTCTTCGGTTTTCCATCTGCTGTAATCTTCATTTACGGGTTTCGCACCGCCGCCTTCGCTGAAGTTCCAGTTTCCGGCTATTTGTTGTCCTGACCTGATCCAGTTGGAAGCACGATCTCCCTGCTGGTCGGTAACACCACTGAGCCATGGACGTGTGGTATCTGCAAAAGTGATGCTGGAACCCAGGAAATCCACCTGTCCGTACATCGTCATATTGGTATAATTATAACCCGGTACTGCAGCACGTTTTTCTACGAAATCTCTTAAACTGGCGTCACGTATCTGGAAGGGATAGTTTTGGATATTCAGAGCTAATCCGATTTCAGGGATCAATTGTTCATTGTTCCGCGAAATAGCCATATCTGATTTGATCTTATATTCACCATCCTCCGGATCCTGAATGAATCCTAACTCCTCGAGCGTGGCCGGGGCAAGAGGGTCCAGAATCCTAAGTTCCCAGGTTGTGGTATCGGTAACATCTCTGTCGGCCTGATCTAATAATCTGATTTCATAATCATAAGGTAAAACGCTTAGCGGATCGATCACTTTTACTCCGATAGGTCCGGCATTTCTTTCGTATTTAATTTCTCCGATGGTCCATGTAGAATTGTCTCCTCCGCTCATGATCCTGTCACGGGATTCTTTGGTCATATTCAGATAGAATCCACCATTACCCTGTCCTTCTACACGTGTTATCATCGGTTGTGTTCCGTAAGCGGAATTAAGTATTGTTCCTTCATTAAGCGGAGCCGGTTTATGAGGAATACCGGAATAAACCTGGATATTCTTTCTACCCGCAAGGAACGGTCTTTGTTGTCCTAATAAACCGATAGCTCCCATATTTACTGAATAGGGCGCGAATTCATTATAGGCATAAGCAATTACCATAAAATAATATGTTTTATGGTTTACCAATTGGGTAGTACCTCTTGCAAAAGCGTCATCGGTAATTAGGAAAGAATGTGATATTCCCTGGTTCGCACCGTTTACCATTTCTCTGGGAACAGGAGCCTGTACCACATCATCATATTCATAGTTAACCAGTTTTCCTATCGGATTTCCGTTTTCCCTGTAATTTTCGATATCTACCTGACGAACCAGACGGGCTTTGTTGAGGTCATTAAGGTCACTAACACTAACGTCTGCACTTGCCAATTGATAAATCATATATCCTTCGAATCTGTAGAAACGGTCGTTTTTCACATCTTCTTGTCCGGGAATTTCACTGAATTCGGATATTTGATTGTCTTCTTCGGCATAAGATTCGTTAACATTGTTGTTGCCTTCATTGGTTAAAAGAAGTACAAGCTGGTTTTCCAGTTCCTTGATCGTCATATCGGGAGCATCAGGTCCGTCCAATACTTTGAAACAGTTTTCGAACAAACTCTGACATTTATCATCGGCTCTTTTTAATTGTTCAACAGAAGCATAAGGCCCTCCGGAGACTGCACGTGCCCATGGAATACCCACGGTAATATAGTTAACGGCACCGGCTTTTAGCGTGAAGGGTCCCGCAGATTGCATAAAACGACGGTCAAAAGGACTGTTGTTTTCATTTTCTTCTGTCCAGCCGCCTTCTTTATTATATTGTGGTTTTACACCCTGGGTCCCCCAGTTACAGGGATCGGTCGTTCCCGGGAACATGAAATCACAATCAGGTCCTACGGTATTGGTCCTATAAGCGTCACCACCAAACTGCATTCTGGTATTGTCTTTCCAGATACCCTGTAACATATTATAATAATCGTTTGCCCTGCTCGGGTCACCGTTATTGGAACTATTATTATTATGGTATACGAACCGGCGCATTCCGAAACGTTCATTATCCACAATGCCATCTCCGAAATTCACTCCGTTGATCGCCATTTGATCTAAAGGAAAGTCACTGTTAAGGTATCTGTTACAATAAACTTCTTCTCCGATTAAGCGCATCGAATCAACAAAAAACTTGGGGTTATCACGACCATCCGCATCCATGTAAGGTCCCTGGAAGAAATCCACACCTACTGCAGGGGGTTGATCACCGTATGCCCAAATTTCACCTTGTCCGTCTACGGCAGTTCCGTTATAACAATATCCTAAACCACGGAGAACATCGCATCCTACGAAGTCGTCATAAGCATATCCTAAATCCGGATCTACCCATTGGGAGAAATAAGTTTGGGTTAATTCATAAGTAGAACGGTTGATAATTTCATAGGAATAGAAAGTCATATTGTTCAACTCGTCATTTGTAGCAAATGCAAAAGCCTGTCCGCGAATTTCCAATCCGATAGGCTGGCCTCTGGATTCGGTATGAGGGCCTCCGTTATCGTTAAATATCCAGAAAAGAGTTTCATCTCCCTTAAGTACGTGGTCCGCATAGATCATTCCCATTCTTCCGTCAGGATCTTCAGGGGTGTGCGGTAAGGAGTCTACAGCTGCTTTATGGATATTTTCCGGTGTCCAGGGACAAAGTTCGTTGGTCAGGTCATAATAAGGATAATCCCCTTTTGTCGGATCATAAACCCCGTCTCCGTCCACATCTTTAAATGGAGCCAAATAGTAAGATACTAAAGCGGCGTGCCCTTCTTTCGGATGGGCCGGCCAGTCCCTGATACTATTTGGAATAACATACTCGGGATCCATATTTCCCTGATCGTCAAATGCGGCGATATGGTCTTCCACTTCTCTCCGGGTCATCCTGAAATGCCTGTCCCATTCGCGGCACTGTTCGGGAGTAATGGTTGCATCCACTAAGGATAACGGTCCGGTCCAGAAATCTTCTCCGACCTGGTTAAAACGTACGGCCGCTAATTTTAACTGCTGGCTTACGTCACGTCCGCCGATCCACAATGCTGCCGCAAACATGGATTTTTTACCGGATCCTTTAGGAACTTCATATAGAGAAACTTCCCGGTTCCACATGGTACCGTTGGTTCTTATAAATGCACTAACATTGTTCATGACTAATTCATTAGAATTAGTCGCGGGAAGACAACTGGCTTCATCTTTAGGAGAAGACGCCCTTTTTTCTCCTTTAAGTCTTTCCGCATGGAGAGAATTCGTAGCCAGAATAGCAAAGATGGCTATTAAAATGAAAATTCTACTTTTATTCTTCATGTCTTTATTATTATTTCGTTATATTGATTCTGATTAAAATCCAAATTGAACTCCCAAACTTACTCTTGCAGGTGAAGCGTAATTATAGGGATTTTGTACCAACATAGTGTAATAATTGATGTAGGATGCCACATCTATTTGTGAGTTAATTTGTCTTTGGTATTCAGTAGCGGAAAGATAACCGTCATCGTCCGGATTTCCTGTATATGTATAAACATTGATAATATTTTTGATATTGAAAATATTTTCTACGTCAATATATACGGTTAAGAAAGCAGGCTTAACATTTCTTTGAACGCCATCACTATCTTTTTTACTTAAGTTCAACAGGAATGATCTTTGTAAACGAAGGTCAACGGTGAACATCCAGGGGCGGTGAGAACCGTTAATAGATCCGGATAACTGGGATGCGGTACCAGCAACATAATCCGAATAAGGCGTTCTTGACCTGCTGTATGGAAGACCTGATGCTGCCCTTGCACGAACGGTTAAGCCGGTATTTTCAAGCCATTTTATCGTTTTGGATTTTCCATCTTTTTCTTTTACTGTTGTCGGTCCGTTGTATTGTGTACCACCGTCGAACGAATAATCCAAAGTAAGATTTATAGCATGTCTCTGGTCGAAACTTAAATTAGTCAAAGTTCTTAAATTAGGTTGTCCTGAAGCGATAATCGCTAAATTTGAACCGGCAGAAGAACCTGTTCCTTTGGCAAACTGGATGGTATAGCTTGCACGAAGTGAAACATTCCTTGTCCTCGCTAAATTATAACTGAATGAAAATCCCTGTACGGTACCGAAGTCAAGGTTAGCATAAGAATAATAGGTGGAAGGATAAGCACCTGTATACCTGTATGCCTGAATCTGGTCACGTTTTTCAGAATAGTAAGCCGTAATACCTACGGATGATTTTTCTCCCACTTTTTGTCTGAATCCGATTTCATAGTCAATACTTTGTTGAGGTTTCAGATTAGGATTATTGATAAGGTAATTTGAATTTGTACCGAATTTTTCAATGAAAAGATAATCCACCGGAGCTAACTGAAGATTGGTCGGACGATTGGTTATAATATTGTAGTGAGCGGTAAAGATAGAGTTATCTGAAACCGGGAAGGAGAATGAGATACGGGGCATTACAGACCATTGCGCTTTATAATCTTCGAAGGCATCCGGGTGTACTTTGGTTAGAGTACTGTTAGCAGGATCCGGATTGCTTTCATCATCCACACGGTATTCCCATGGCAATAACGGTCCGCCGTTTGCACCTAACAATCTTTCGGGGTCAAGTACTTCCTGACCTTCTCTGTTGTACCATCTGTTTCCGATACGGTAACCGAGGATTGATACATCATTAATGTTATGGTCGTTTGTTCCTTTCTGGTTTACATAAACTACAGCATCCTCACCGGGAGCATTGTTCAGGATGTTCAGTTGGTCCTGGTTTGAGAGCGGATCCAATATCGCTTTTAAAGAACTTACCGTATGTGCAGGACGGAAAAGATAAGGATCTTTTAATACTTCCTGGTTGGCATCGAAACGGTCTATACGGACACCCACATTAAATAGTAAGCTTTGGATAGAGAATTTGTCCTGTAAATATAAAGCCATATAAACGGGTTCATAGGCTCCTATGGCATAATTTCTTACTCCGTTCTGGTCGGCGGAGAAGAAGTCGCGGATAGAAGTTTTCCTTCTGTTTTTATTCATTCCGTTGTAATCATAGCCAAAATAAGATACTAAAGGATCACTTCCTGTTCCTGTCAGTAACTCCTGCGCAGAGAACATATCAAGGCTGAATATATCCGGATCGTAACTGTCGACATCCAGCCAATCACTGCCGTTAGGATCAAGCCCTAATTTCTGACGTAAATTCCTGTCAAAAGTAGACTGCTGATTTAAATTGACCAGTTGATTGAAGAATATGGTATCATTCCTAAGTATGGGATTGGTCACATCCAACTGTGCCATATGTGAATTCTGGGCATTTCTCATGGCGGTCCATAAAGAACGGGTAGCGGTGGAGAAACCACGGCTGGTCAGTTTTTCAAATTCGAAACCCAGTTTTAATTCATGGTTCCCGATATTCATGGCAAGACTTGCCTTTGCGCCGATAGAGGATAATTGCGATTTACTGTACGATCCGTTTCTGATACCGGGAAGATTATACATACTATATACCGAACTGGGAGCGTCGCCATTAAGTAAAGCTCCAAAAGTATAGAACATGTTCTGATCATAAGGAAGGTTGGAGAGCGTGGATAGTACATCTGCAGGATAAAGATCCACAAAATTTTCCGTATATCTGGTCAGGATAGGGTTATAAGGCCCCGGTCTGAATGATAAGGAATCATAATATCCCTGGAAAACGTTATAATCATGATAAACCATACCATTGGTATCCGTAAAATTCTCACGGCTATAAGATTCTTTTTTATGAGTATTGAAATAACCGACATGACCATATCTGAAAATTTTATCTTTTAATTCACTGTCTTCGGTTCTGCTGTTGTAAAGGGTATAGTTTATATTAATATCATACATGATATTTTTCAACAACGAAGTATCGCTGGTGTTGGTGTAAACCCTGTGGTTGAACCGCGCGTTCAAACGCATGGTTGAGTTGGTCGTAATCGGATTAAAGTCATTATTAAACAAGGCATTTTGCCTTCCCCAGCTTTTTCCTCTTAAGTATTCATAGGATCCTCCAAGTGATAATCTTATATTGTTACCTGATCCCAATAAGAAATCAATTTTTCCCTGTAATAAATAACTCCAGTTATCGGCGTTACGTCTCACACGTTTTTTATCAAAACTTCCATCCTGTAAGAATTCGGCATTACTATAATTTACACCTAAATTAACAGGGTCATAACGTAACGGGTTTTCAATTAAGGCATCCAATACTTCCGGTTTTGCATACCAGGTACCGCCATAAGCCGGAGAAGCATCCCTGTCATAAGTTATTTCCCCGCTGAAGAGGAAGCCGATACGGGCCGGGTCATTTCTTTTGTCTTTTCCCCTGAGGATCGGTCCGGTTAAAGAAACGGCACCGAGGAAATTATTATATCCTTCCACGGAACCGCGTATTTCGGCCGAGCCATGTAATTCTTTGGATACTCCCCTTGTCGTGATAACGGTAAAACTGGTACCGTCACCATATTCGGCAGGAATACCACCCGAAATAAGTTCCATTTCTTCAATAGACGACATGGAAACCCCGCTGTTTCCCCTTACCCTTACTCCGTCGATGATCGTCTGCTGTCCGTCCGAACGGTTACCGCGGACACTGGAAATAGAACCGTCCACGGAGGTTACCCCTTCCATACTGGCCAGTGCCTTGGAAATAGAACGTCCCGGCATCTTAGCGACATCATCTCCCGATATTCTTTGTGATACCTTCGTTTCATCGGCATCGAAAACAGGAATCTGATATCTTACCACAACCTCATTAAGGCCGGTAGCGCAACTGATTTCAAAATTAATAAATTTAACATCGCTTGACCCGATAGGAATATCGGTTTGGGTCACCGTATTCGCACATCCTACAGGCCCGGTAACTTCAATATCATAAGTTCCGGCAGTTACACCGAACATCTGATATTCTCCTTTCGAATCCGTGTAGCTCAGGTTCACCACTTTCCCTTCCTGTTTAAGGGTAACGGTCGCATAAGCCAAAGGAGCCCTAGAGTTATCCGTTACAGTTCCTTTGAATGTACTTTGAGCATAAGTAATACTGATACAGGTAAAGATCACTCCAAGTGATAAGAGTAACTTTTTAATCATAGCCATTAATTTATATTAAACAAAAATAATTTTATCCAAGTCTATATTTTCCGGCGGTAAATTTATAAAAAAAAATTGCACCATAAATCTTTTTTAGGACTAACTTTTTCCAATTAAATGTAATTTGTTAGAAATTAGGTCTTTTTAAAATTTCGCTATAAATAATACCTTTTTTTATTTCCTCATGTGAAAAGGTAAATTCAAAATCACTTTCTTCTTCATTTTCAGTATTTTGAATTTGATTTCGTTTTATTTCATTTTGAGAGATATCGGCAATGGGGCTATATTCCCTGCCAAATTGCGGGGAAGGAAAATGGTGTGATTTTGAAGTATTCCGTAATAAATCTTCCAAATGTCCGGCAGGGGAAGGAGTATTTTGAGTTACCGGTTCTTCCCATGTCATATCCTCATCATATTCATGATATTCCGGAGTTTCATCATAGACTGTTTTTTCTTTCTTCTTCTTCCTGGAAGACAGGAATAAAGAACCTCCTATAATGAGAATGGTTATAACGAGGTCTAAAATATCCATATTAATTTTTCGTTACAATATATTATATTAATTATCTGTTATCTTTTTGAAATATAAGCGAGGACAACACTAACCGATTGCAAAGATACATTTTTTATTATTTTACCGTTACAAATCGAAACAAATGAGGTATTATTTTTTATTATTTTTTAGCATAGCATTACTGGCCGGATGTGAAAAATATCAACACCCTACTGTTCCTAACGTAGCAGTTGACTTTACCATTTATCCCAATGATCCCAATTATGCCGCATTAAACCATTTCGGAGGGCATATGTATTTTACGGGTGGTTTCAGGGGAATAGTGGTCTACAGGTTGGACCAGTATACCTTCAAGGCATACGACCGTGCATGTCCCTACGATTGGGAAGATCCCGATTCCTGGATATGGGTTGAGGAATCAGGGCTGACCCTTATTGATGAGTGTTGCGGTTCGCAATTTAATATTATCGACGGAACGGTGGTTAATCCTCCGGCTACTCACGCCCTTAAGTACTATAGAACCAATTTTGACGGAATGCGTCTGCGGATTTACAATTGAGGAATCATTCCATAGATTAATTTCTCCATTGCAGGTCCTGCCGTTTCCGCCGCTTTCACTACTTCCTCATGCGATACTTTTTCAACTTGTCCGATTACACCCAGATCCGTAATGACCGACAACGCGAATACTTCCATACCCCGGTAGCGGGCAACGATGGTTTCCGGAACAGTGGACATTCCTACCGCGTCTGCTCCCATCATATAAAACATCCTGTATTCGGCGGGCGTTTCATAACATGGTCCCGAAACTCCGACATAAACGCCCTGTTGCAAAAAGAGCTTATGTTCTTTTGCCACATTCATGGCAATTTTAATCATACTTTTGGAGTAGGCTTCACTCATATCCGGGAAACGTGGTCCTAAATCCGGATCATTGGGTCCTAACAGAGGGTTATCGCCAAATAAATTAATATGATCCTTGATCACCATAATATCCCCCACTTTGAAAGTGGGATTCATCCCACCCGCCGCGTTGGAAAGGATGATCTTTTCAATACCCAGTTCTTTTAATACCTGGATCGGGAGGCTTACCTCTTTCATATTATATCCTTCATAATAATGAAATCGTCCGTTTAGCACGACTACATCTACGCCGTTCAATTTTCCGTAAATCCATGTGCCTTTATGTCCCCGGACTGTCGAAACCGGATAATCGGGGATCTCCCGGTAAGGGATTTCAATATCGATTTTTAATTGTCGGACGAGGCTTCCCAATCCTGAGCCTAAAACGATTGCAATTCTGGGATTCCCTTTTTTCTTGGTATTCAGGAAATCAGCTATTTTCCGGATTCTTTGTAACATGATTTTCTATAATTGAATTAAACTTTTCCTCTTCTCCAAAAAGGAATTTTATTTTTATAGGTACGGTATAAACCGGATACGAAGATACGATCTTTTTGGCAGGGGATGATACCAGGCGGATATAATCTTTTTCAGTAGTAATCATGACGGTGCGATCTTGCCCGGCGATGCATTTCCGGATCTTCTCTTCGTCGCTTATAGTAAAAGTGTGATGGTCAGGAAATTTTATATGCTTTATACAGGAAATTTTTCCGGACAGGTATTCTTTCAATGGAGCCGGATTGGCAATACCGGTTAAAAGCATTACATGATCATCCGGATTGATAACGTGTTCAGAGGCAAGTTCATTCTCCGGTTTAATGCCGCTGTATTCAATGCAGGAAAAAAAACACTCCTGGGAAGTTTTGGGTTTCAATTTTTCCAGGAATAATTGTTTCTCTTTTTCCGTAAGGTCGGGTTTGGTTTTTGTAACAATAATAATATCCGCTTCATCCGCCGCATGACGAAATTCCCTCAGGTTACCGGCAGGAAGTGGGAAGTCATCAGTGTAAGGATTCCTGTATTCCGTTAAAACTATTTTTAAGGATGCCCTGAATTTTAAATGCTGGAAAGCGTCATCCAGAATAATCGCGTTGAGATCCGGATATTCCGCCAGTAAATTTTTTACTCCCGTCATTCTCTCTTCGGCAACGGCCAATTTGATTTGAGGGAATTTGCGGAAGATTTGCATGGGTTCATCGCCCAGGTGGACCGCGGTTAATTGTTCACCGGGAAGCGTATTGGCCAGTATATACCCTTTGGTTTTCCTGCCATACCCCCGACTTAAAACGGCGATGTTATATTTTTCCGATAACAGGCTGATAAGATATTCGGTGTGCGGTGTTTTGCCTGTACCTCCCACTTTTAAATTGCCGATACTGATGGCAGGTACCGGCGCAGTGCCTGAAGCTAAGATGTTTTTTTTATATAACGCTCTCCTTATATAAGTTACAAGGCCAAAAATAAATGAAAACGGCAGCAACAGGTAACGGACTTTCATTACTGTTCTTCCTTTTGGTTCTCCCATGATTCATACCGTTGGATGATTTTGGTAACCAGATGATGTCTCACAACATCACTGTTATCGAGGTAAACAAAATCGATTCCCTTTATACCTTTAAGAATCCGGGAAGCCTGGATAAGTCCGGATTGCTGGTGGCGGGGAAGGTCGATCTGGGTGATGTCACCGGTAATAAAGAATTTGGCATTTTTTCCCATTCGGGTAAGAAACATTTTGATCTGGCTTTCCGTGGCATTCTGGGCTTCATCCAGAATTACATAAGCATTATCCAGGGTACGACCGCGCATAAAGGCCAGGGGTGCTATTTCGATGGTTTTATCTTCCAGGTAAGCCAAAAGTTTCTGCATAGGCATCATATCCCATAAAGCGTCATACAGAGGCTGGAGATAAGGATCCAGTTTATCCCTGAGATCGCCGGGAAGAAACCCGAGGTTCTCTCCGGCTTCTACTGCCGGCCGGGTAAGGATGATCCTCCGTATCTGTTTATTTTTAAGCGCCCTCACCGCCAAAGCTACGGAAGTATATGTTTTACCCGTACCTGCCGGTCCGATAGCGAAGACCATATCATTGTGCTGGGAACTTTCAATTAATTTTTTTTGGTTGGGTGTAATGGCTTTGATAACACGTCCGTCTTTTCCGTGTAATATCACATTATCCTTAATGCCGTTATGGTCGAGGCGGTAGAATGAATCATCTTCGGAAGCTGTGATGTTCAGTATATCGGTTTCCGATAGTTTTCCGAACCGTTCATAATGGATTACGAGAAGCTGGAACCGGTCTACGAAGATCTCTACTTCTGCTTCTTCGCCCGCCACTTTAACTTCGTTGCCACGGGCGGTAATTTTTAATTTGGGATATATGTTACGTAAAAGATCTATATTACTGTTATTCTTTCCATGAATTCCTACAGCTACGCTATTGTCTAAAGTAATGATGGTTTCCATTATTCAATTTTAGTTAATGACGATATAATCAAGCGGATTCACAGGGAAACCGTTATACCAAAGTTCAAAATAGAGGTTTACGCCCCAGGAAGTTTTTCCGCTGTTGCCCATGCGGGCAATAGGTTCACCCCTCTTTACGATATAACCCTTATTTTTCAATAATGTTTCGTTATGTTTATAAATGGTAATTACATTTCCCGAATGCTGGATGATGATCGTATTGCCGTCAATGGGGTCATAGCCGGAATAGATCACCACGCCATCGCCCACACTATTGACCAATGTATTGCGATGATTTTTGATATTGATTCCGAACTGATCTTTTGCCGTATTGAATTCCGAAACAATAGTACCGGATGTGGGAGAAGATAACAACAGCGTTCCGATATCCGCTTTTCTACTGATCGGCATGGACGCGCCGCCATAATGCTGGGCATTGAGTTCCCTTAATATGGTTTCCGAATCTCTTTGCAATATATCGTTTGCCTGGGCTATTCGTGCTTTTTCCTCTTCCGTGGCTTCCCGCCTGCTTTCCGAAGTCCGGTTTTCACTAACTTCCGGTTCAACCGGGAAAGTTTTTCCATGGATTACGTTGTAAAAATTATCTATGTATTGCTGGTTCACCTTCACCTTTTGTTCCAGTGAATCTACTTTGGAGGCCACGAGTTGATATTTCCTCAATTCACTTGGCCTGGTGTATCCGGGTACATAGACTCTCAGAGGTGTGAAAGCGATCAGGATAATAGTAAGGAAAATGAGTACCAATGCCGAAGTCACGCCTACTACAAACACATTCATGGGACTTAACCGGAAACTGAGTTTATCCTGGTGAGTAGTATCATTCTTGATCACCAGCCTGTACTTGGTCTTCCAATTGATCTTGATCTTGCCGAGATAATATTTTAATTTTTGGAATTTTCCCATTATGCTAGATTAAGAGAGAGCCTGGTTGATTTCATTGGATGATCTGATGATCGCATCGTATTCTTCAGGAGTAATATCACTGAAAAAATAATGTACGGGATTTACATATACCCCGTTCTTGATAACTTCATAATGCAGGTGTGATCCGAAAGAGAGGCCGGTATTACCCACGTACCCTATAATTTCCCCTCTTTTTATTTTTTGTCCGGGTTTTACGATTTTTTTGGAAAGGTGAGCGTAAAGCGTTTGGTAAGAGTAGCCGTGATCAAGGATTACAGCTATGCCATAGCCGGCTCCACCGGTTTCCCTGGAAACGACGCCATCCGCCGTTGCGTAAACGGGAGTGCCTTTGGGCGCTGCGATATCGATACCGGTATGCGGACGCAGTGTTTTCAATATAGGATGGTAACGTCTGCCAAAACCGGAACTGATCGTGTACATATCTTTTAAAGGTCTTATGGCAGGAATTGCCGCCAACATTTCGGACTGGTTTTCCGCTAATACGGCAATGGTGTCCAAAGAACGGGATTGCGACGCGAGTTGGAGGGAAAGCATGTCCGCTTTCCGGTTCAGATTGTCTATAAGTACAGATGCTTCGGAAGGGGTGAGGTCATTATATTGCGAGCTTTCGTACAATGAAGCGTAACGTTGGGTCTGGGGCAACGGGTCCGTTTCAAAAATAGCCCTGTAAATATCATCGTCCCTGTTTTGTATGTCATTCAGCACAACATTCATTACATCCAATCGCTTGTTGATATTTTCCAAAGACTGTTTTAACTCGTGGTTCTCCCGTTGAAGCATTTTTTCTTTGGGAGAATCAAATAAATAGAAAGATATCCACAAAACAAGGACCGAAAAAGCGATAGCGGTCACAAAGAACCATGCCAGTCTTTTAAAGATGTCTTGCAAGCTGATCTTTTCCTTCTCGAAAGATAAGGTCTTCGGATTGAAATAATAAAACTTCTTTTTTGGCATTTAATCACAACTTACAAGAAATGCAGACGGAATTTCCCACAGTAAAGTTGTCTGCGGAAAACCCGTTACGTTTATATAAAGTTTTCAGGGGAATAGCATATTTTTGGGCAATATACCTCATCGTTTCCCCTTTTTCAATCGTATGGTATTCAATGGCGGACTTGTTATTTTTATTTTGCAAATATACTACTTCTCCTCTTACCGGTTCGTACTGATCATCGAAAATATCATTGTATCTTCGTAAGTTGACTTCCGAAATCTGGATTTCCTGTGCGAGGGAACCGTATGTATCACCTTTCTCTGCGATAATAAACTTCACTTTGTTATTCAGGTAAACGGGCCGCGAAGTGTAAGGATAATATATTTGAGCGTGGTCGAAACCGGTAGCCCTGAAAACCGCAGTCTCTACCTTTTCCTCCACAGGTACGATGATAACAGAGTCAGGTGCGCAAGCTTCCGGTGGCGGAGTGGGTTTGACTTTCCTGTTGATGATCACTTCTATACCCGATTCGATGATCGTGTCTTTTTTTATAATAACCTCTTCTTTTTTCTCCTCCTTCTCTACGATTCTATTCTCGGGAATACTGGAAATCTGAACCGCAGGCTCCACTTTAATCGGGCTTTCCACCTTTTCTTCCTTCATAACAGGATCCTTAATTTCTGGAGCTTTGATTATTTGCCGGGGCTCCGGAGTTACCGGAGTTACGGGCGGGGCAGGTGATGATTTCGGAGCCGGTATATCCAGTTCGGGGAGTCCAAGTTCTTCTAAGGTTTTGGCAGTATAGTAATGTTCCGTATCATACAAGTTAAGATAATAAGTTTCGATGATCTCGATCAGCTTCCGGGCATATTCCGGATTAGCGGAATAGCCGGCTTCCTGGAGTCCTGTGGCCCAATTCCTGTAATCGGTATTCTCGAGGAAGAACAAACGGTTGTACCTGCTGCGGTCTCGTAAAAACAGCGCGTGGTCGATGTAGGAATCGATTACCTTATCATAGCTCCTGTAACAGGTATTTTCTTTATTACCGGAAAAAAATGATGTTTCGGGATTATCCTGCGGCTGGCAGGTAACTCCGAAATGATTTTTGGTTTTTACGGAGATATCATTTGTGCCCGCCCCGGAGAAATAGATGGCCTGGGCAAGTTTGATACTGGCCGGTATACGGGTTTCCTTCATCAGTATGATGGCAATATCCTTATACTGGTCAATATAATCGTATGCATCCTCTTTCGTATATTGTGCGAAAAGTGTTCCCTGATAAATGATTAATATAAGAAAAAGAATTTTTTTCATATCACTGTCTCGCTAATTTAATTTGATTTCCCGGATATATAATGGAATTTTCGTTCAGATTATTGTAGCGGAATAGCGTATTAAGCTGTATTCCGTATTTCTGGGCGATAAAGCGTAAAGTCTCACCTTTCTGGACCATATGTGTTCTCGAAGGATGGCTTTTGGATTTAGGATTGATATAGATAACCTCATTAGGCTGAGGATCCTGGTTTTTCTGTGCGTCGTTAAATTTTCTTATGTTTTTTTCGGAATCCTGTACGTCATCGGCGATCTTTTTATAAGTGTCACCTTCGCGGGCGATAACGAAATAGGTTTTGTTGTTTACATAAACTTCCCGTGAGGAAAAAGGATATTTAACGGTGGGAAAGTCCCCTTTTTTTGCTGTGAAATAAGATAAGGAAGTTGACGGAGAAGGTTGAACGTTTTTTTGTTCTTTAGGAATATTGGTTTGAGCAGTTTTTGAAGCTTGTGGTATTTCGCGACTATTATTCTCGATTTTTACGGCTTTATTGTTCTTATCATTTTTTTGAGCTAATGGCGTTCCGTTTATCTCATTAAGGTAGACAGTATCCTGATAAGCGATATTGTACCGTTCAATAAGGCTGATTAATCTTTCCGCATATTTAGGATTGGTAGCGTAACCTGCCGCTTTTAATCCGTGTGCCCAAGCTTTATAATCCATAATGTCCAGTTTGAATAAATCGCTGTATCTTGGTCTGCTGGTCAGGAAAAGCGAATGGTCATCGTAAGATTCCTCTACTTTCCTGTATTTACGAAAACATTCTCCTACAGCGTCGTCATCAATCGATATTGTCGGACCGTTCCATTCTTTATGGCATTTGATCCCAAAATGGTTTTTCCCTTCTCTTGCTAATTTACTGGTTCCACATGCACTCTCAAATATTCCCTGTGCCAATGTAATGCTGGCAGGTATTTTAAATTCGTGCATCTTTTTAACAGCCAATCCTTTATATTGTTCAATGTATTCATATATATCCTTATCCGTATATTGGCAGAATAATAATTGCGCTGGTAGCACAAAAGATAATAAGATGATTAATTTTTTCATGGTTTTATTATTTTAGTGATTCTAATATCAGTTCCGAGTAAAAATCCTGGAGATCCATTCCGCAATACTCTATTTGCCTGGGGATAATGCTCATGGCAGTCTGGCCCGGAATAGTATTGATTTCCAGTAAATAAGGAGATCCCTCCGGGGTAACTCTGTAATCGATCCTCACCACACCTTTGCAGCCGAGTTTATCGAATATTATTTCGGAATACTTAAATATTTCTTTTTCGAGTTTAGCGTCGATATCTGCCGGTGTTACCAATTCCAAATGTCCGGGTGTATATTTGGCCTCATAATCGTAGTACTCATTTTTGCTTATTACTTCAGTTACGGCCAACGGCCTTATTTTCCCGTCCCTTCGTGTGATCCCGCAGGTATATTCTTTCCCCGGTATGAATTTTTCAACCATAATCTCGTTATCATACAGGAACGCTTCCTCTATGGCAGCAGTCAGTTCGGCCTCATTACGGACTTTCGATACTCCCACGCTGGATCCTGAATTACACGGTTTTACAAAGCATGGAAAACCACATGTCCGCGATATTTTCTCCCGGTCGATTTGCTCATGCTCTTGAAAACGCACGGAGTCCGGAACAGGAATCCCGAAATGAGCTACGGCAACATTGCAAAAATATTTGTTAAAGGTAAGCGCTGAACAAAACATGTCACACCCGGTATAGGGCATACCCAGCATTTCAAAATAGGCCTGAAGTTTACCGTTTTCTCCCGGTGATCCGTGTATCGCAATAAACACAGCGTCAAAGGATATTTTTTCTCCTTGTATCGTTAAAGTAAAATCGTTTTTATCGATCTCATATTCCCGGCCGTCATCTGCCCGGTAATTCCAGTCATTCCCTTTAATATGAATCAGGTAAGCGTCAAATAAGGATTTGTCGAGTACATGATAGATATTATCGGCAGTTTTGATTGAGACTTCATATTCACCGGAATCTCCACCGGTTAAAAGAGCTATTTTTTTCATTTTTAAAAGAATAAATCTTACAAAAGTAAAAAAATAAAGAATCTCTTTATTTTGTAGTAATTCCGAATTGTCCACATGTTATTGTTAAGTTATACGCTGAATATCCGTTGTTTTACATTCCGTTTCCTTCGGCTTTTTTTAGTATTTTTGTAGCCAAATAAAATAATTTTCTGATTTTAAGGTTTATACTTTTTAAATCTGGAGCATGGGTAAAGTAAAAGAGTTTTTCAAACCGCAAAGAATGGGTTTCCACCTGCTTTTAGCCTTAGGTATTACTGTAGTATTAGGCATTGCAGCTATTATTTTCCTGAATGTGTATACCCGTCACGGACATGAAGTGGAAATGCCGGATTTTGTGGGACAGAATTCCGAAGACCTTCTTCAAAATGCGGCATCGGGTGATTTTATCATTGTCGTGTCTGATTTTGTTTATGATAAAACACAGAAGGAAGGTATCATCCTCAAACAAAACCCGCAGGCTAACGAAATGGTTAAGAAAGGGAGAAAAGTTTATTTGACGGTGGCCTCTTCGGATCCTCCGAAAGTTAAAATGCCTGAATTACAGGATGTATCTTTGCGTCAGGCAGAAATCATGCTTAAAGCTATAGGTTTGGAACTGGGAGATATAATCTATAAAGCCAGTCCGTTTGAAAATGCCGTACTGGAACAATTATACAGGGGGCGTGCGATCGCACCGGGCACGGACATCAGTCTGGGCGAGAAAATTACGCTGGTAGTAGGAAGAAATATAGAAGAATTTTCGACGGGAGAAGAAACAGAAAGTGAAGCCGAACCCTTAGAAGAATAAATCTGAACAGGACAATGGTATTAAAATTATAAATTAAGATCATGATATTTAATGATAAATATCTAAAAACAGGGTTATTACTGATCTTTTGCCTCTGTTTAAAAGTAATGGTTTCCGGTCAGGAGGTTTTGACGGGATTACCTCAAAATACATCCCTTATTAAGGCTTCCAAAGAGTTAAAAACCAAAACCAGGAATCAGGAATATCAGGCTGTTAAGCTTCCTTTCTTCGATGATTTTTCCTATGAGTCCCATTATCCTGATCCTGAATTATGGAAGAATAACCAGGGTTTTGTGAACAATACTTATCCTATATATCCGCCTACGATCGGTGTGGTTACCTTGGATGCGTTGGATGAATATGGGAAAATATACAGTCATGCTTCAAGGTCTGTTTTTCCTGCCGATACCCTTTTATCCCGTCCGATACGGTTAGATTCCCTGTTTACGGACACGGAGCAACGTCCTTTAAGAATACGGGATTCCCTTTATTTCAGTTTCTATTACCAACCCGGTGGAGGTTCTACTTCCTGGCCGCCTAAAGAATGGGAACGTATTGGAGACAGGCCCGAAAGCGGGGATAGTCTGGTATTGGAATTCGGATATGAAACAGGCGATACGCTTTTTGTCGGTTATCATTATGTAGATTACGGTGTTAAAGGACCGTATGCGCCAGGTGACTCAATAGAGAATCCTTTCATACCGGGTACGTTTTATCATTTTGTGAATGAAGTTTACGAAGGAGACAGTGCATGGGTACGAATGCCGCATGATTCTATTTTCGAACCCGGTGCGGTCTGGAATCTGGTGTGGTCAACAGGAGGAGTTTCACTTGATCAGTGGCTGAATGAAGATGATTTAAAACTGAATTATTTTAAACAGATACTCATTCCTGTTGTCGATGAGCAATACTTCCGTAATAATTTCCAATTCAGGTTCAGGAACTATGCCAGTCTGGAAGACAGGGGAGTACGGGGATGGGCCAGTAATGTGGACCAATGGCATATCGATTATGTAAAATTGGACCGGAACAGGTCCCATACCGACCTCTATCCCAATGACGTGGCTTTTGTCGCCCCCACGACCTCTTTTCTGAAAAATTATTATGCCATGCCGTGGAATCAGTTTCATTCGGGAGAAGTAAAGGAGAAGTTTTATAATCAACTGTCCAACCTCTCTTCCTCGGCCAGGAATACCAGTTATACTTATCTGATCACCAATGCTAATGGTCAGGTAGTGACTGAATTTGAAAAAAATAACGAGAATGCGGAACCTTATTATCCGAATTTCCTGCATGATTATCTATTGCATGCACATCCGGATATAGATCGTAACGCGTTTTCCACTTTATCCGACAGCACGGTTTTCACAGTTACTCATGTGTTTGAGGAAGTTGGGATGTCTGACGTTTGTCCGCGTAACGATACCTGCGTATTTGAACAGAAGTTCTATAACTATTATGCCTATGATGACGGTACGGCTGAGGCAGGCTATTCACTCCTGTCGACTATGACCAATCCGGAAGCGTCCCTGGCATTGCGGTTCACCTTAAATAATCCGGATACTCTACGGGCTGTCAGGATATGGTTTAATAATGTACTGGATAATGGGAATTTTGAATATTTCACGTTAAAAGTATGGGCGCCCCGTGATACACTTCCCGGAACGGAACTATACTCATCTGAGGCTTTGATCCCTTCACACGGGAATGATTATCTCGATTTCGTTACCTACTATCTGGACGAACCTATTGTGGTCTCCGGTACTTTCTTTGTCGGATTTTATCAGAATCATAATACACAGTTAAATATCGGCTTCGACCAGAATAGTGATTCCCGGGTTAACGTTTTTTTCAAAACCGAAAGTCAATGGAAAAAATCTATATTGAAAGGTGTGCCGATGATTCGTCCGGTGCTGGGAAGGGAATTTCCAACCGGTTTAGGTATCGGGAAACCGGAAAATAACACGGCAATTACGGTTTATCCTAATCCGACCCGTGATATGATCCGTATAAATGTATCGCCGCAGGATACCAGGGTAACCGGTGTTTTGGTATTCGACATGTACGGGAAAATGATTTTCCAGGAAAATATTGTTCATGAGACCGAGGCTATCGACCTGGCTCCTTATGCTCCGGGAATTTATTTTGTAAGGGTTATGTCCGGGAACAAAATTCTGGGAACTTCGAAAGTCATTAAACTCTAAACATTTATTTTTTTGGAACAGTATCAAAATTTGATTTATGGGATACGTCCTTTAATGGAAGCCATACAGGAAGGAAAAACAATCGATAAGGTTCTTATTCAGAAAGGCCTTAAAGGAGATTTATTCAAAGAGCTCTTTTATACCGTCAGGCAATCCAAGATACCTTTCCAATATGTGCCGGTAGAGAAATTAAATCGGTTAACCAGAGGTAATCACCAGGGAATTATCGCTTTTCTTTCTGCTATCGAATACCACAATATTTTTGATTTGGTTCCTACTTTCTTCGAAGAAGGGAGAACTCCTCTATTGTTGATGCTGGATAAAATAAGCGATGTCCGTAATATTGGTGCTATTGCCCGCACTGCAGAATGTGCCGGTGTGGATGCCATCATTATCCCGTTGAAGGGTGGAGCCCAACTCAATGAGGATGCGGTCAAAAGTTCCGCAGGCGCTCTTCATAAGATCCCCGTTTGCCGTCATTCCAACTTGGTGGAGGTCATCCGCTATTTACAGGATTCGGGAATTGAATTATGCGCGGTAACCGAAAAAGCTCCGGATCCTTATTTCAGGAAAGAATTTATCAATCCTCTTTGCTTCTTGATGGGAAATGAATACGAGGGGATTGCCTATGATTATCTCAGATTGTGTGATTCATCCGTAGCGATTCCTATGGTTGGTACCGTGGCTTCGCTTAATGTTTCGGTTGCTACCGGTATTGTTTTATTCGAAGTAGTGAAACAACGTAATTTTAGTTCGTAACTTTTTAAAATGGGAACAAAAAGGATAGGCATACTTTCCGATACCCATGGATGGTTAAATCCGAAAGTATTTGATTTTTTTAAACATTGTGATGAGATCTGGCATGCCGGAGATATCGGAAGCACCGACATCATTGATGAGCTTAATCTTATCGCGCCCGTTAAAGCTGTTCTCGGTAATTGTGACGACTGGGATGTAAGGAGAATAACTTCCGAAATAATGATTTTTCCCTGCGAAGAGCATAAAGTAATGTTGAAACATATTGTAGGTTATCCAGGTAAATATGATTATTCCGTACCCAGCATAATCGGGGAAGAAAGGCCCACGATCCTGGTAGCGGGTCATTCACACATACTTAAAGTGATGCAGGATCAAAAGAATAAATTGCTTTTTATCAATCCGGGTGCGGCCGGTAAATATGGAATTCATACTCATATAACTTTCATACGTTTCGAGATATCAGGTTCCCATATCAGTAATATGGAGATCTTTGATGAGGTGAGGAACAATAAAATATGAAACCCTTAATTACTATTTTAGGTCCCACAGCCACAGGAAAAACCAAATTAGCCGTTCAGGTATCCCAAAAATACGGCGGGGAGATTGTAAGTGCCGATTCGAGGCAGGTTTACCGGGGGATGGATATCGGTACAGGGAAAGATCTTTCGGAGTATATCGTCGAAGGAGAAAAAATCCCGTATCATATGATCGATATCGTAGATCCCGGCTACGAATATAACGTTTTTAAGTATCAGCAAAAAGCCATCACGATAATAAAGGATATACAATCAAGGGCAAGAAAGGTTATTCTTTGTGGTGGAAGCGGTATGTATATCGATGCATTATTGAAAGGTTATAAATTGTTCCCTGTACCCGAAAACCCGCCATTGCGGGAAAAACTTTCTTCGCTATCCGATGAGGAATTGTCCCTTATTTTACAAAAGTATCGTTCCCTGCACAATAAAACCGATATCGAAACAAAGGAGAGGGCAATCCGGGCTATTGAAATTGAGGAATATTATTCCGGACACCCGGAATTGCAGGAAACTTCGACCGCATTACCTTCCGTGATTTTCGGTCTCTGTGGGGACCGGGATGTGATCAGGAACAAGATTACGTCAAGGCTTCGGGAAAGACTGGCTTCCGGTATGATCGAAGAGGTACGGAAGCTACTGGAAGCGGGAGTTGATGCGGAACAATTAATCAGGTATGGTTTGGAATATAAATATATAACCCTATTTCTTTTGAAAGAGATAGGGTATGATGACATGTTCCAAAAACTTAATATTGCGATCCATCAATTTTCCAAACGTCAAATGACATGGTTCCGTAAAATGGAGCGGGATGGTTTTCTTATTCACTGGATAGATATTGCGTTTCCCGATGAAAAGAAATTAGAAATAATAGATACGACCTTAGAATTTAAATCCTAAGGTGGCCAGGAATTTGTGGGTTGTATACTTGTTTTCAGCCGCATTAACATAAGAAGCGTCATATAACCAATAAGATTCATGAGCAAATCTTACTGCATAGGCAAGGTCGAAGAAAAATGAACGTGACCGGAATCCGAAACCTGCCGAAGCCTGATGGGAATTTGAGTGATTATCCGCATTTCTGGCATAAGGATTACTTTTGAAACCATAACCCAAACGTATCAGAAACCGGTTAGTCAGGAAAACTTCCGAACCGATCCGTATGGCATGCCCCGCTCCGTATTTATCCTGGATAGTCTGATTTTCTGCAGTGAAAGCGTAATCATTGGAAAACATGTTCATCAAACCGTAGTGGGTAAATTCATAATCAGCACTTATAAAAGCCCTTTTTTGAATCAGGAAAGCTACGCTTCCTATAGCCCTTAACGGAGTTACCAGTTTATAATTATAACGGTTTTCATATTCGTAGATATCGGAACCGCTTCCGTTATCATAATCGGTATACATACTCCTGTAGAAATTATCTTTAAGGTTATTGTAGAATGTTGGCGTATGGAAAGCTAATCCTATCCTTAAATATTCAAGAGGCTGATAGATTATCCCTAATTTCAGGTTAACACCGGTACCACGTACTCTTAAGATATCTTTCATTACGAAAGATTCCAGTCCGCCGACTTCATCATTGACATCTGTTTCCTCGTATTCGGATACCTCTTTGTATTTTACGAAAGGAATACCAAGAGTGGCTCCTATATAGAGCTGATCATTATAGTTACCTCCGACCGTAATATTCATTTCATCGATAGCCCCGCTGGTTTGCGTATATTTTTTCTGTTGAACATTTTTACCTTCAAAGGGAGAAAAATATTGGTTGGTAGATCCGGAAACCGTATCCATAAGATAAGTCATAAAAGCAAGATCAAGATCACCGCTTAAATTTCTATAATCAGTGCCGTTGGCCGCGTTTACGAAAACTTCCGCCATCGACGAGTTCCTGCTCATGCCTTCCACCCGGAAAGCATTGTTAAAATCATTGATCCGGTTGTAACCAAAACCAAATTGTACTCCCTGCCATTTGGTTCTGGAAGAACCGGGAGCTTTTAAAACTAGTCCGAAATTGGATAAGTTGTAGTTCGAACTGAGAAAAGGAGATACTGAATTATTGTAATCCGCTTTTGATTTCATCACTGAAACTACGAGCGGGGTAAAAGTCATTTCATTTTTCTTGTATACCCCAATTGTAGCCGGATTTATATTTAGCGCGGAGTATTCTGCTCCCACAGCGCCGAATGCGCCGCCTGCGCCCATAAACCGGGCTGTTCCTTCCCAGTTGGTTTGTGAAAAGCGGAAAGCATCGATATCGCTTTGGGCTTTACCTGTGAAAATAGTAAAGAGAAGAATAATTAACGCTGTGGTCGAATACAATATCTTTTTCATAATATCCCGATTTAGTGATGAATAATATTAAAGGTATTTAAGAATTAACGTCTTCCTCCGGAACTACTTCTGCTGCTTGAACCCGAACTAGAACTTCTGGAAGAGCTGGAAGGAGTCGACACGGAGCGACTGGGTGAAGAACTGGGAGCTGAGTAACTTCTTCCTGATGAAGAAGGTGAAGTAGAACGACTGGGACTGGAATAAGAAGGAGAGGTGGATCTGGAAGAATTATTCTGGGGAGGTGTATAAGAAGGAGTCGATCTGTTTTCAGCAGGTCTTGTGTTGTAGCTGGGTTGTGAAGGCTGAGAGTAGGTGGACCGTGAATTTGACCTGGAAGGTGCAGGTTGTGCGGAAGGCCTGTTATTCTGTTGAGGTTGGGTTGTTTGTCTGTTTTGATTAGCCGGACTGGTTGTCTGACGGGAGTTTTGGGGAGTGGTGGTAGTGGGCCTTCTATTGGTATTGTTCTGGTTTTGAGGAGTGTTGGAGGGAGATGTGGTTGCAGGTCTGCGGTTCACATTAGACGGTTGACTTTGACTGGGATTTGATTGGCCCACATTATTGTTGACAGCCGGTCTGTTAGGGCGTGTATTATTTCCTGAAGGCGCAGCATTCGGAGTTGATTGATTTGCACCCGGATTGCGGTTTACCGTATTTTGTTGCGTACTTGAATTGGATTGGTCAATATTATTATTGACAGCCGGTCTCCTAGGACGCGTATTATTGTCTGAAGGTGTTGCACCCGGAGTTGATTGGTTCGCACCAGGATTACGGTTCACCGTATTTTGTTGCGTACTTGAATTGGATTGGTCAATACTATTGTTGATGGGCTGTCTGCCGGGACGAGCCGGTTGCGCATTCGGGGTTGACGGAGCAGCGCCGATATTTTGCCCGTTATGATTTGAATTACTGGAATTCAACTGATCAGTAGTATTTATCTCATTACTTACCGGTCTTTCACCTCTTCCGGTGTTACCTGTCTGTGATTTTCCCGGAGTACTGATTACCTCTCTTGATCCGCCGGAGGAGGTAGAAGATGCTAAAGCATCGTACCTTTGGTTGAAACTGGCCGGGGAAGTTCTTGTAATGCTGGAACCTCCTGAACCATATTCTTCGGGTCTCTCACCGCGTCCCCGGTCTGAGGTATTTCCGTTGGAGGGTCCCACTGAATTCCTGTGTCCATAATAATAGGAAACGTTCCGGTCATAATTATTGTGGTAATATCCGGCATAATATCCGTCGTAATAACCATTATAATAGCCATGATGGTATCCGTTCCAGTATCCGGGACTTCCCCATCCCCAACCCCAGTTGAAGCCGTAGGAGTAGTAGCCGTAGTCGTAATAGTAGGGACGGTAATAATAACTCGGCCACCACCAGTTATAGCCTAAATAAATACTTACTCCCCAGCTGGCCGGAGAATAATTGTACCAGTATAAGTTCGTAAAATAGGGGTCGTAATAATTCCAGCCGCTGTAAACATCGCTATGGAAACGGCGGATACGGGAAGTGTAATAGTAATCGTAATAATCACTATCGTCATAATAGTAATTATTAGTGACATAAGTAGTGCCGTCACTATCGTATTGGATTTCAGATTCCGAATAAGCAGGTGCCTGCGTATATTCTTCCTCCGTGTAATTATAGTTGTCCTCGTAGCCGGAGTAATTCCTGTCGGGAGTAGTGTATGAGGCTGCCTGGGAGGCGACACTTGCTTCGCTGGACGAAACATAGATATCATCATAAACGGTGAATGAATTCATCTGACAGGATGTGGCAATCAGGACTACCATAATAAGCGGTAAAAAAATGGATTTTTTCATTGCTATATCTCCTTATCTTTTGGGTGGTTATTTTTCTTATTTTTGCAGTTCGCTAGTTTAGACTACAAAGATAATCAAAAGTTAAATTATATAAGGAATATTAATGGCAAAAAGTTTTACTTTAAAGGAAGATAATTACTCGCAATGGTATAACGATATTGTGAAAAAAGCAGATTTAGCTGAAAATTCTGCAGTAAGAGGATGTATGGTGATTAAACCTTACGGCTACGCGATCTGGGAAAAAATGCAGGGGGCATTGGATAAAATGTTTAAAGATACCGGGCATGTAAATGCTTATTTCCCGATTTTTATACCTAAATCATTTTTGAGTCGTGAAGCCAAACACGTTGAAGGTTTTGCAAAAGAATGCGCAGTAGTTACACATTACCGGCTGATTAATGCGCCTGATGGTTCGGGAGTCGTAGTAGATCCCGAAGCTAAACTCGAAGAAGAACTGATCGTGCGGCCCACTTCCGAAACGATAATATGGGATACCTATAAAAACTGGATACAGTCTTACCGAGATCTTCCCGTATTGTGCAATCAATGGGCTAACGTGGTTCGTTGGGAAATGCGTACCCGCTTATTTTTACGTACTACGGAATTTTTATGGCAGGAAGGGCACACTGCCCATGCAACCAGGGAAGAAGCCGTTGAAGAAGCGGAAAAGATGCTGAGAGTATATGCCGATTTTGCCGAAAATTTTATGGCTATGTCGGTAGTTAAAGGGACGAAATCTCCTAACGAACGATTTGCCGGAGCTGAAGAAACTTTCTCCATTGAAGCGATGATGCAGGACGGGAAAGCGCTTCAGGCAGGGACCTCTCATTTCTTAGGACAAAATTTCGCAAAAGCTTTTGATGTGAAATTCCTCAATAAAGATAATCAGCAGGAATATGTGTGGGCCACTTCATGGGGAGTATCCACAAGGCTGATCGGGGCATTGATCATGACCCATTCAGATGACAAAGGGCTTGTACTTCCTCCTAAATTGGCTCCTATTCAAGTGGTTATTGTTCCGATATATAAAAGTCAGGAGCAGTTGCAGGCAATAACGGAAAAGATTCTTCCGTTAATAGAAACATTGAAAGGGAAAGGAATTTCGGTTAAATACGACGATGATGATTCCAAACGCTCGGGATGGAAATTCAATGAATACGAACTCAAGGGCGTACCGGTACGTGTGGTAGTGGGACCGCGGGATCTGGAAAATAATCAGGCTGAGGTTGCCCGGCGTGATAATTTTGAAAAGAAATCCGTGTCGTTTGATCGGCTGGCGGAAGAAATTGAAGGATTATTGGCGGAAATCCAGCAGAATCTCTTCGACCGTTCTTCAAAATTTAAAGATGAAAATATCAGGAAAGCGGATACCTGGGATGAGTTTATGGAGTTATTGGATGAGAAAGGTGGCTTTGTTTATGCCCACTGGGACGGTACACCTGAAACGGAAGATCTGATCAAAGAAAAATCCAAAGCGACAATACGTTGTATTCCTTTTAACAATCCGCAGGAAGAAGGAGAGTGTATCCTGACGGGAAAACCTTCGAAAGAACGTGTGCTTTTCGCCCGTGCCTATTAATAAATTGAAAGATTACTCAAAAGTCATGCATCATGGATGATCCCCGGTTAACTGCTTTTAAGAGACTGCTGGATATTATGGACGAACTCAGGGACAAATGTCCGTGGGATAGTAAACAGACGTTCGAAAGTCTTAGATATTTAACCATTGAGGAAACCTATGAGCTCTCTGATGCTATTGTGGATAAGAAATACGAAGAAATACCGAAAGAACTGGGAGATTTAATGTTGCACCTGGTTTTCTATGCCAAAATAGGATCCGAACAAAATCTGTTTGATATTACCGATGTGCTGAATGGCATTTGTGAGAAACTGATCCGCCGGCATCCTCATATTTTTTCAGACGTTAAAGTAGCGAATGAAGAGGAAGTCAAAAATAATTGGGAAGTAATAAAATTACAGGAAGGTAATCGTTCGGTATTGGGAGGTGTCCCCGTTTCTTTGCCGGCTATGGTTAAAGCATACCGGATTCAGGAAAAAGCACGTGGAGTAGGTTTTGATTGGGATAATACGGAACAGGTACTGGAAAAAGTCAGGGAGGAATTCGGCGAATTTCAGGAAGAATTAAAAAACGATACCCCTGAAAAAGAAGATGAATTCGGGGATTTGCTATTTGCCCTGATCAACTATGCCAGGTTTGTTAAAGTGAATCCGGAGGATGCCCTCGAAAAATCCAATAAGAAATTTATCCGTCGTTTCCAATACATGGAAAAGAGAGCCGGGGAATTACATAAAAATTTGTCGGATATGTCTCTGGATGAAATGGAAATGCTATGGCAGGAAGCCAAATCCGATCAGTCGTCCACTTAATATCACCATCACCATGAAAAAACCGGCATTATACATATTCATCCTGTTGATTTCCGTGGTTTCACTGTCTTACGCCCAGACGCCATCTAAAAAAGTGATCAAACTTGCGGACAAGGCAAAGAAAGCTATTTCAGCCGGTGACCTCGAGAATGCTTCCCGGAGCCTTCAAAAGATTTTTCAGCTGGATGCGACCTATGCAGATGCTTATGTTTTACAAGGTGATATCTATAATGTTACACTGCAGTCTGATAAAGCAGCCGATTATTATAATAAAGCCATACGGATAATGGATAAGCCTAAACCGATACTTTATTTTATTACGGCCGGTGAAGAATTGAAGAGCGGACGTTATGAAGAGGCTCAAAAAAATTTTAATATTTATCTGGAAAAAGAAGGAAGGAATTCTCCGGTGACTAAAGAAGTTCTACGGGGATTAGAAACCTGTAAATTCGGGATAGAAGCTATGAAAAATCCGGTTACTTTCGATCCTGTGAACTTAGGGCCTAATATCAACTCAGGATGGGATGAATACCTGGCTGCCCTCACAGCGGATGAAATGGAATTTATATTTACTGTCCGCAGGCCAAGGGATGAAAAAACCATTTGTGTTTTTTGTTCTATGGAGGAGGATTTTTACAATACCATAAAAGTAGATGGAAAATGGCAACCCAGAAAACCTCTTACTTCTATTAACTCGAGTTATAATGAGGGAGCGCAGGCAATTTCCCCCGACGGGCGTTATCTTTTCTATACTTTATGTAATACGGATTTCGGCTATGGAAGTTGTGACTTATACTGGGCAAAAAAAATCGGTGAACGATGGTCAAGACCCCGGAACCTGGGGAAACCGGTTAATACGGCTCATTGGGAGTCGCAGCCCTCAATCGGGCCGGACGGGAAAACTATTTATTTTGCCTCCAACAGACCCGGTGGTTATGGCGGGATCGATATCTGGAAAACCGAAATAATCGAAGAAGGTGTTTTTTCCGATCCCGTTAATTTGGGACCGCAAATAAATACCAAATATGACGATACGGCACCGTTTATCCATGCCGACGGACGGACGCTTTATTTTGCTTCCGACGGTCATGTCGGAATGGGAGGAAAAGATTTATTTTACAGTGTATTAATGGGTGACGGAACCTGGATGGATCCTGTTAATTTAGGATACCCGATCAATACTCCTTCCGACGAGATCAATATTTTAATCAATGCCTCGGGAACCACGGCCTATTTTGCTTCTGATAAGGAAGGGGGATACGGCGGACTGGATCTCTATTATTTCGAGCTGGACGAACGCCTCAGGCCGACGCCGGTAACTTACATTAAAGGAATTGTCAGGGACGCGATCACCCATGAACCTTTGGAAGCTTCCATCGAAATGGTGGATCTCAATACGGATCAAATCATTACTTTAACTTCTTCCGATCCGGAAACAGGCGAATTTTTGGCCTGTATCCTTACCGGGACGAATGTGCTCCTTAACGTAAATCATCCGGACTACCCGTTCTATTCGGAAAACTTTCAATTGAAAAAATCCTACACGGACCTGGAGCCTTTTATTAAAGATATCGATCTTCAGAAAGCGGAAGTGGGCACTACTTTTATTTTGAGGAATATATTCTTTGATTTTGATAAAAGCGATTTGAAATCCGAATCCTTCCCGGAACTCAATAACCTGGCGGATTACCTGAAGAAGAATAACGCCATAAGGATAGAGATAGGAGGTCATACGGATGATCAGGGAAGTGATGCTTATAATAATAAATTATCACTCGACAGGGCACGGTCGGTATATAATTATCTTATCGATCAGGGTATAACTCCCGATAGGCTTTCATATCACGGATATGGTAAAACTTTACCTATCGCTCCCAATACCACCGAAGAAGGCAGGTCTTTGAACCGGAGAACAGAATTTAAAATCATCAGTGTAAAGTAGATTTCTTTCCTGTTAATAATATTTAATTAAAATAATATTAATTTTGTAAATATTTATTTATATTTGCTTATTGATGTTATTTATAAAATATCTGTTTACTTAACTAATTTAGCTGCCCATACTATATCGCTGTAATATGAATTCATTCTTTAATTTCACACGTGCTGAATGGAGTGCCGTTATTTTTATAGTATTATTACTTCTTGGTTCTTTATTTTTTTCCCGACTTACCCGTCTCCATAAAAAAACGCAATTTGATTTTGCGTCATTTGAAACAGAAATCAGCCATTTTATCCGTACACAGCAATTTATCTCCGATTCACTCGAGCAGGAGAAAAAAAATAAAAGAACATATTCACGGTCAGGGAATAATTCGCATACCTTAGCTGTTAAAGCGGATACTTCGAAAAGGATGTCAAATCATGATAAAGATAGATATCGGATAATCAAAGTAAATGTTAATGGTTGCGATACTTCCGATATTGAACGGATTCCGCTTTTCGGGAATAAAAGGGCGGCGAAACTCATTGAGTACCGTCATGCGCTGGGAGGGTATTATGATCTGGAACAATTACATGAAATATTTATCATGCAGTCCGTTAGTAAACAACATCTGGAGAGATATTTTTATGTGGATACTACAGCTATCGTTAAGATCAGGATCAATCATGCAGAATACCGGGAGTTAATAAGCCATCCTTATTTCGATGCTTATCTTACCAAATCCGTGTTGCACTACAGGCAGAAAAATGGTGCCATCCATGATTTGGAAGAATTTAAAAAAGCCACGCATGCCTATCCTGAATTACTGGAAAAATTAAAGCCGTATCTCACTTTCGAGGAATAGCATATCGGTCATGTAATATCCGGGATTTGAATATATCCTTTCATCTTTTTTGTATTTTTGCTTCCGATTCAATTATCCAAAGCTACTATGAGTATCATCTTTATCTTTTTCATTGCGTATGTAGGCCTTTTATTCGGCATAACCTGGCTCACATCGCGAAAAGCAACTAACAATACTTATTTTACAGGTAACAGGCGTTCTCCATGGTTTGTGGTGGCTTACGGAATGATAGGGGCTTCTTTATCAGGCGTTACATTCATGTCGGTTCCAGGTGATGTAGCCACTACCCAATTCACTTATTTTGGCGTAGTATTAGGATATATTTTGGGTTACCTGACTATTATCTACGTGCTTCTCCCGTTATATTACAAACTTAACCTGACTTCCATTTATGAGTACCTTGGTAAAAGACTGGGGCTTGAAGCTCATAAAACCGGATCTCTGCTTTTTATAGTCTCCAGGTTGATCGGTTCGGCGTTAAGGATGTATCTTGTGATTTATGTTTTGCAGATTTTCATTTTCGATGCATGGAATATTCCGATCTGGCTGACTTCCATTATCATGATCACGATCATCTCGCTTTATACGATCCGGGGAGGAATCAAAACCGTAGTGTGGACCGATACGCTGCAGACTACATTTATGTTAGCGGCATTGATGATTACCATTGTTGTTATCTTTAACAATTTAGATATTTCATTGCCTCAAATGTGGAATAAAATGGAACAGGCAGGATATACCACATTATTCGAAACCGACTGGAGAACCCATAATTATTTTCTGAAACAAATTATCGGAGGAATGTTTATTACGATCGCCATGACGGGATTGGATCAGGATATGATGCAGAAAAACCTCTCATGTAAGAATCTTCGGGATGCCCAGAAAAATATGTTCTCATTCACCGGGATCCTGGTTGTAGTCAATGTATTGTTTCTGATGCTGGGAGGAATGCTGCTGATTTTTGCCCAAACAAACGGAATTGATCTTACCGGAATGGCGACCGACCGTATTTACCCGGAAATAGCCTTGCGTTATTTGGGCACGGGAACAGGAATTGTTTTTGTTATGGGGTTAATCTCGGCCGGTTTCTCCAGTGCCGATGGTACTTTTACCGCATTAACCACTTCCATTTGCTTCGACCTCATTGGAATCGATCAACGCTTCCGGTCCGAGAAACAAAAAGTATGGGTCCGGGGATTGGTCCATGTCATGATTTCTATTCTTTTTCTCGCCATTATTATTATCGTGTCCTATCACCATAATGACGCCCTGATCAGAATCATTTTTAACGTGGCCGGATATACGTACGGTCCGATATTAGGATTGTTCGCTTTCGGGATTTTTACGAAAAGGATTATTCGTTATCCATCTTTGGTTCCGGTTATCGCCGTATTAATACCGTCTTTATGTTTCCTGCTGTCCAAATTCTCGGTTTATCTCCTGGACGGATATAAATTCGGTTATGAAATGATCATCGTAAACGGGATTTTGGTATTTTTGTCTTTATTAATCGTGAGTAAAAAAAAGAATTATGTCGTTAAAAATCAAAAATATGAAGAGGCTTTTCTTAATTAGTACGGTGTTATTGCTTCATTCCCTGGCATTCGGGCAGAAACAGGTTGTTCCGTTAGGAGGGAGTTACCATAACATACCCGGTTCCCACAGTTTCTACTATATGTTACCGCGTACGGCATTCAAAGTAGAAGTTACCCTGGTGGAGACTAAAAATATGAAAGGTTACTATGGGGATTATGCCCGGAAATTACTGGGACTTTCCAATATCATCGACAATAATAAAACTACTTATCAATTGAAAGCGGTGAATATATCACCGGTTGTGATACCTGACACCAATCTGGTATATGCCGTGGAGCTCTCGAAAAACCAGGAAAAGAAAAATTTTCTTGAACAGGTATATAATTCCCAGCCGATGGATATAGGGAACCTTGATAATGTTACGGTGCCGTATACAAAAAGTGTGATTCCTATTCCTGATTTTTACAGGAATTATGCGGATCTTGCGTATATCGAAAAGGATGATTCGTTCGTTGAAACCAAAATTATCAATGGCGTCGTAACCCAGGTGCCGGTCAGTAAAACCAAGATGGTGTCGAAAACCACGGAGCAGCAAGCTCAGGAAGCCGCAGATCTTATTCTGAAAATACGGCAGGATCGTTATGATCTCCTTACAGGTGTTCATGAAGTGGCTTATACGGAAGGAGCTATTGAATTTATGGTACAGCAGTTGAATCTGTATGAAAATAATTATCTGGGTCTATTTACGGGCTTTTCGATCGAGCAGGAAATTACTTTATCATTTGTCGTAGTTCCGGAAATTGAAGGAAACCTTCCTCTTTTCTCATTTGATAGTGAAAAAGGTATCGGCGAAGCCAATTCCGTCAATAATGAATATAATTTCTACCTCAAAATGGATCAGATGGTAACCCATAAAAAGTGGACCCAAATGGAAAATGCCAAAAAGTACCAGTCCCGTTATACGGCTAACGAAGGATATCGGATAAGAAATGCTGTTCCGGTTAAATTATCATTGATTCAAAATCAGGATGTAGTACATTATTTCGGGGAATATCCTGTTTATCAATTCGGAAAGATAGAAACATTACCGGTTGGACAGGATAATTTTAATATTGCCCGTTACGGGATCATCTATTAAGAATAGTCGGTATGAGAAGATTTTATCCGGTTTTTGTTCTGGTACTATTCGTTTTACTGGCGGTTTCCTGTCGTGAAAAACGAACGGAAAGTCAAATACTTCACGAGAAAATCCAGAATACTGCGAAACTATATTTACAGGATTTGCCGGTAGATTCCGTTACGATTCAACATATGGATACCCTCACTGAATTGGGATATGCTAAAATTATGCTGGAAATGCTGGAGAATATGAAAGAAGAATACAATATCCTCTATAAGCAGGCGGTAGCTAACCAGGATGAGAGGACGATGAATGAGATAGAACATTTCCAGGAAGAGATCCGTAATGAGATTGAATTCTTCTTTGTCAAAATGAATAGTGAGGAAATTGATGACCGGCAGCTAAAGCTTTATATGGTGTCGGCTACTTATTTTGAAAACGGGAATGGTACTCCTTTCTTATTCTTTACTACTCCAGAAGGGAATCTGCATGAACTGGATCCTTTCGACGATAATCTGCTCAAATAGAAAATTTCATACTTTCCATAATAGCCGAAAGCATATCCTTTGCCCTGAAAAGCAATATTTTAACATTGGATAAGGTAAGGTTCAGGGCTTTGGCTATCTCATCATAAGACAATTCATCATAATAACGCATTTCGATTAAGGTCCGGTATTTAGGCCTCAGTTGTGCCACCGCCATATGCATGATTTTGATTTTTTGTTTCTCAATAATCATGTCTTCCGGGGTATCCTGTTCGTAAGGATTATGACTGTCAATATAATTTGATTCCAATGTATAAAGGTCGTGGTCTATACATTGGGGGGAATTGTTCTTCCTTCTTATAAAATCAATGCAATTATTGACGGCTATTTTGAATAGCCAGGTTGAAAAAGCAAAATTCTCCGTATATCTGTCCAGGTTCCTGAAAGCTTTCCCGAAAGCTTCAATAGTAAGATCTTCGGCGTCGTACGGATTGTTGCACATTTTCAATACCATATAATAGATAGGATCCCTGTATAACTCCAGTAATTGTGCATAGGCTTTCTGATTCCCGTTTTTTAATGCATCCTGCACTAAAATGTAGTCTCTTTTAGCTTTATCCGTTAGGTTATTATTGATTTCCATTATCGCCTTGATGAAAAAATTGAAGTTATATATACCAAAGGGTTTATAATCGAAAACAGGATGTCAAAAGGTAGAATCCAGGGAATTATGCTTTTCTCATCCAACTTATAAGCCGCTTTCCCGAATATAACATATGAAAAGGTTATTTTGATCAAAAAGAGAGATAAAATTATTGAAAATAATATAATATTATGCAAATTAATTGTTAAACAAAAAATGAGTAGAATGTAGAACAACGGCATTGAAAGTCCATATAAAGTTAACAGAAACTTGTGTATGCCTTTGTAATACCGTCGCGTAGCAGTATGCCGTTTCTTTTGGCTAAGCCAGTTGGCAAATCCCGATTTGGGACGCGATATGGTGTAAGCACCTTTAAAATATTCTATTTCACAATTGTTTCTGTTCGCACTTTTATTCACAAATATATCGTCCTCCCCATATTTAATGTGGTTATGGGAAGCGAATCCTTTATTTTTATAAAACAGTTCTTTCGTATAAGCCAGGTTACGGCCGTTTCCCGCAACGGGTGAGTTAATAAGCGCATAGGAGAAATACTGGACGGCATTATGAAGGTTGTCAAAGCGGATAATTTTGTTCAATAATCCCGCTCTTTTCTCGTAAGTGTTGTATCCCAGTACGATTTCAGTCCTGCCCCGGAAATGTTTTGCCATATTTTGAAGCCAGTATGGAGAAGAAGGGATGCAGTCGGCGTCAGTCAGTAAGATAATCTCATGTTTGGCGGATTTTATTCCGATGGACAAAGGGAATTTTTTTCCTTGTATGTTGGTTACTGATGAAGTAAGGTTCACTAATTTAAGATGCGGCGCTTTTACCATAAAATCACGGATTACCTGTTCGGTTTCATCCGTCGAATTATCATTGACGACCACAACTTCGTAGTGATTATATTGTTGCGACAAAAGATGTGGGAGGGATTTGATAAGATTATGAGCTTCATTTTTGGCCGAAATCACGATGGAAACCGGATCCTGTCGGATATCGTGTATCCTGGCAGGCTTATGAAAAGCGAATTTCGTAAAAACAAAGAGATAATAAAAAATATTTACAATCGTTACCAATCCGAATAAAATCACTATCAATAACGTATAGTGTTCCTGAAACCATTCTGCCATAAAAAGTTATCTTTTTAACTAACAAAAGTACCTTAAAGAAAGGATTAAATCTTGTATTTTTGCAAAAATTATTAACACCATGCAGTTTATAATAGAGAAGAAAGACGGGAAGAGCTCGGCAAGGAGCGGTATTATCCATACCGATCACGGTCAGATCAGGACCCCGATCTTTATGCCCGTCGGAACGTTGGGAGCAGTAAAAGCGCTGCATAAGAAAAATCTGGAGGAAGACGTTAAAGCTCAGGTCATTCTGGGAAATACATACCATCTCTATTTACGCCCGGGCATTGAAGTTTTGGAAGCGGCAGGCGGATTACATCGTTTTTCCGGATGGGATAAACCTATTCTCACCGATAGCGGAGGTTTCCAGGTATTTTCACTGAGCCACCGCAGGAAAATCAAACCGGAAGAAGGAGTTTGGTTCCAGTCTCATATCGATGGTTCACGCCATCTCTTCAGTCCGGAAAAAGTAATGGATATCCAAAGGATCATAGGCGCGGATATCATCATGGCTTTTGATGAATGTGCTCCCTATCCGTGCGAATATGATTATGCGAAGAAATCCATGGAAATTACCCATGGCTGGCTTGAACGTTGTGTCACTCACTTCAATCGCACCGATAATAGATATGGGCACTCCCAAACCTTATTCCCGATTGTACAGGGAAGTGTTTATAAAGATCTCAGGAAAAAATCGGCGGAATTTATTGCTTCTATGGATTGCGAAGGGAATGCGATCGGCGGTGTTTCGGTGGGAGAACCTACCGAAATCATGTATGAAATGGCCGAAATTTGTTGCAACATACTACCGGAGCATAAACCACGTTATTTAATGGGAGTAGGAACACCGGCTAACTTATTGGAGAATATAGCGATGGGAGTGGATATGTTTGATTGTGTTATGCCTACCCGAAACGGAAGGAACGGAATGCTTTTTACCTGGGACGGAATGATGAATATGCGTAATGAGAAATGGAAATATGATTTTTCCCCTATAGATGCCGAAAGTGATCTTTTTGCCGATCGTGAATATTCACGTGCCTATTTGAGGCATTTGTATACTTCAGGTGAAATATTAGGGCCCATGATCGGAAGTCTTCATAATTTGCATTTTTATTTGCAACTGGTTACCATGGCCAGAAAAAAGATAGAAGAAGGTGTTTTCGGAACCTGGAAAGCGGAAGTCCTCCCTAAACTCACAACAAAATTATAGTGTCGTTTTGTTGTGGTAAGTAATTGATATTTAATTGAATGTAAAGTATTTTTATACTGCGGCATTCTTAATAAATGTTAATATTAGAGTAATAATGATTAAAAAGTGTAATTTTGCATTTTGAATAATGGATGATATTATTTAACAAAAAGATAAATGGCTACAACTGCGGATTTTAAAAATGGATTATGCCTTGAGCATAATAATGAACTATGGTCTATTGTTGAATTTCAACACGTAAAACCAGGTAAAGGCCCTGCGTTTGTGCGTACCAAACTGAGGAATTTAAAAACAGGCAGGGTATTGGAAAATACTTTCACTGCCGGAGTTAAAATAGATTTGGCCCGTGTGGAGAGGAGACCTTACCAGTTCTTATATAAAGAAGGAGATACTACTTATAATTTTATGCATGCGGAAACATACGAACAACTGTCCATTCAGGAAGAGTTGATCAATAATCCGGGACTTCTCAAGGAAGGTCAGAATGTGGAGATTATGTATCACACCGATACGGATACTCCCCTTACTTGTGAATTACCGGCTTTTGTAGATCTGGAGGTAACATATACCGAACCGGGTGTCAAGGGCGACACGGCGACTAATGCGGCCAAAAGAGCTATCGTGGAAACCGGAGCGGAGGTATTCGTCCCTCTTTTTATTGAGACAGGAGAAAAAATTAAAGTAGATACCCGTACGAATAAATATTCGGAAAGAGTAAAATAAATATGAAATTTGAAAAACCTTTAACTATAGATGACCTGACTCGGATCATTAAGAGTAAGGTCACCATAAAGGGGAATTTGCATGCTAACATCACCGGAATAAATGAAATTCATTCTATTGAACCCGGCGATTTATCGTTTGTCGACCACCCGAAATATTATGACCGGGTTATCAACAGCGTGGCAAGTGTGATTTTGATCGATAAAGAAGTTGAGGTTCCGGAAGGGAAAGCTATTCTTATCTCTCCGGATCCCTTAGAAGATTATCTCAAAATAGTAAAACATTTTGTAACTTTCCGTCCCCAGAAAGAAGCGATCAACAAAAATGCCCTTATCGGGCAGAATACCATCATCCAGCCTAATACATTTGTCGGAGATAATGTGGTTATAGGGAAAAATTGTATTATCCATTCCAATGTAAGTATATATTCGGATACCATCATAGGAGATAATGTGATTATTCACTCCGGAAGTGTGATTGGCGGCGATGCTTATTATTTCCAGAAACGACCCGACGGATGGAAAAAACTGGAATCCTGCGGCAGGACTATTATTGAAGATGATGTGGAAATAGGATGTAATGTGTCGATCGACAAAGGAGTATCCGGCGATACTTTTATAGGTCAGGGCACTAAATTCGACAATCTGGTTCAGGTAGGACACGACACTTATATCGGAAAACATTGCCTCATCAGCTCGCAATGTGCGATCGCTGGCTGCACCCGTATTGAAGACGAGTGCATTATATGGGCAAAATCAAGCGTTAATAAAGACTTATTTGTAGCGCCGCGTACCACTATTTTGGCTATTTCTGCCCTGGATAAAAATGTGACCGAACCCGGTACCACTGTTTTCGGCCTTCCTGCCACCGACGTAAGGAAAAAATGGAAAGAAATGGCTTTCACCAGAAGACTTCCCGAACTATTCGGAGAATTTGAGTTACTAAAGAAAGAGGTCCGGGAACTGAAAGAAGAAGAAAAGAAAAACTGTCCCGAATAATCCGGATATATATCATAAAAAAAGCTCACTGTAAAGTGAGCTTTTTTGTGTTTATTATTTCAAACTATCTTCTGTATTGTTCAAGTAAGATATTGTTCTTATTCATATCCGATCTGGTTTTTTCCATATCCACCCTGCTCTGTTCAATTTCTTTCTGCATATCTTCTGCCTGTTTTTGCAATTTTTCCTGTTTGGATACTAATTTATCG
>CALECM010000009.1 GCA_937949745.1 uncultured Bacteroidales bacterium
ATATACAACACCGAAAACCAGAACTTATACCAAGAACCTTATTCCGATAACACCCCGAAAAAGAAAAATAAACGTTATATCTGGACACCGCTTTTCCTGGCCCTGGCTTTTTTGCTGGGAATTATAACGGCCATTTACCTAATCCCGTCGCGCCAGTACGGAAGTACCCATAAACAACTGGACAAGTTCAATGAAGTACTGCGCTATATTAATTTGTATTATGTAGATACTGCAAATAACGATAAACTGATGGAAGATGCCATCAACGGCATGTTACAAACACTCGACCCCCATTCCACTTATGCAAACGCCGTTGAAAACAAAGCGATGCAGGAATCTCTGGACGGAGCTTTCGAAGGAATCGGCGTCCAGTTTAATATTATGAACGATACGGTGATGGTGGTAGCGGTAATTTCCGGAGGACCTTCCGAGAAAGTAGGATTAAGGGCCGGCGATCGCATTGTTACCGTCGACGGCAAAAATTTTGCCGGGATAGGTATTGAAAATGCGGAAGTAGTGAAAACATTACGGGGCAGCAAAAACAGTGTTGTAAAAATCGGCGTTAAAAGGAACGGGTTCGACGAACTTTACGAATACGACGTTACCCGTGGCATTATTCCGACCTACACTGTAGATGTGGCTTATATGATTAATAAACATGACGGTTATGTCAAGATCAATCAGTTCGGAAGCACGACAGCCAGCGAATTCGCCAATGCCCTGGTAAAATTAAAGAACCAGGGAATGACCAAACTGATCCTCGATTTGCGTGGAAATCCGGGAGGTTACCTGGACGCGGCTATCAAAGTCTGTGACGAATTGTTACCCGCAGGGGAAATGATTGTTTATACCGAAGGACTGCATGTGAAAGAGGAAAAAATGTATTCTACCGGATATGGACATTTTGAAACAGGTGAAGTGGTTGTACTGATAGACGAGTTCAGCGCCTCTGCCAGTGAAATCGTAGCCGGTGCCGTCCAGGACAATGACCGCGGTATTATCGTAGGCCGACGTTCTTTCGGAAAAGGTTTGGTTCAAAGACAATTCGATCTGGCGGATAAATCCACTGTAAGATTAACCGTATCCAGATACCACACTCCCAGCGGACGTTCAATCCAAAAAGACTATCATAACGGACGTACTGCTTACGCTGAAGAACTTTATCAACGGTACCTCTCCGGGGAAATGGATTCGGCTACCAGTGTTAAATTTGATGAAAACCTTAAATATACCACTAAAAACGGCCGGACCGTATACGGTGGAGGAGGTATCATGCCCGATTATTTTGTACCGCTCGACCGGGACAGTAATCTTACGGCTTTTTTCCAGGTACTCAACTCCTCATCCCTGATCGAATATGCATTTGAT
>CALECM010000010.1 GCA_937949745.1 uncultured Bacteroidales bacterium
AGAAAATGACTGATATTATCGCTGAAAGTTATCTGATTGAAAGTATGATCAATTTTTCTTCCGGTGATAGTAGTAAACAGGCATTGACCCAAAATCTTTACGCTGATCTTTTCCGCAAATACGGCATTACCAAAGAGCAGTATATTTCTTCCATAACCTATTATCTCAGTGAGAAAGACCAGGCTAACGAAATTCTTACCGAATCATCGGAGAAGCTAAATCAAAAGCAGGAAACCATTTTGGAATAATGTTTTGCTTTTTTTTATATTTTTGCCATCTTTAAACCTAATAAGAACATGAAAAAAAAATTAATTCCGGGATTGTTATTTGTTTTTTCACTGGCTTTTTTGCCGGCTCTATCCGGCCAGCAGGATCCGAATACCGTTATCGCCACGATAAGTAATGAACCGATCACGACAGGAGAATTTTTATCATCCTTTAAGAAAAACAACCAATTAAGTAAAACAACGCCTGAAGAATTAAGAGAATATCTGGACCTGTACATTAATTTCAGGTTGAAGGTGAAAGAAGGACTTGCTTTAAAGATAGATACTTCCAGGGCTTTCCAGCGGGAACTTAATACTTACCAGCAACAATCGGCACAACAGTACTTAATTGATAAGGATATCAGCGACAAATTAATGGACGAAGCGTTGGAAAGGACGAAAAATTATGTCAGGGCTTCCCACATCCTGATCAACTGCTCTCCCACCGCTTCCCCGAAAGATACCCTTACCGCTTACAATAAAGCTATGGAGGTCAGGGAAAAGATTATGAACGGATTGGATTTTAATGAAGCCGCCGTACTCTATTCCCAGGATATGTCCGCAAGAGAATACATAAATCCGAGGAATAACATGCTGCAACAGGGAAATAAAGGCGACCTGGGGTATTTCACCGTTTTCAACATGATCTATCCGGTGGAAACCGCCGTATATAATACTCCCGTGGGAAGTGTATCGATGCCGGTAAGAAGCGAATTCGGATATCATTTAGTCAAGGTGACCGATAAAATACCCGCAATCGAGACCATCGAAATTTCCCATATTTTTATCCGTGATTCAATGGCCCGTAATGAAAAAATGAGTAATGAAACCAGGGCAAAATTAAATGATATAGAAAGTAAATTAAAAGCGGGAAGCTCTTTTGAAGATATGGTGAAAATCTATTCTGACGATACTTATACCAAAGAAAAAGACGGCGTCGTAGATCCGTTTGCCCCGAACCGCAGGGCAGGAAATTATGTGAAGACCGCCATTTCCCTTAAACCGGGAGAAATTTCCGCCCCGTTTGCATTATCAACAGGATGGTACATAATTAAATTAAATAAGATCAATTATTTAGAATACGATCAGGATGAAGCCTCTTACTATACCAGAACCCGCCTCGGCAGAGATCCGCGTTCCCATCTAAGCAAACAATCCCTCGTTAATAAATTAAAGAAAGAATATAGTTTCAATGAATCAGGTAAAGAAGCGGGTATTAAATACCTGCAAAAGAACCTTCCCGAAACTACTTTCCAGTCCAGTTCGGCCGACTTTGAAAACCTTCCGGGTATCGATAAACAAAAACCTCTTTTCAGTTTTGCCGATAGGCAGGTTACCGTAAAAGAATTCACCCGTTATCTGTCACGGTTCAAGGGAGTAAATATGGCCAGAGGTTATCATCATTTCCTTCTGGAACGCTACGATGCTTTTGTGGAAGAAACTATCATCGCCTACGAGAAAGACCATCTGGAAAGCAAATATCCGGAATACCGCGAACTGATGGACGAATATCACCAGGGCATGGTCTTATATGAAATCAACTCGCAAAACGTGTGGGGCAAAGCCATGCAGGACAGCGTGGGTTTAACCGATTTCTACGAATCGATCAAGACCAATTATCCGGTGGAAGGATCTGATCCGGTTGAATATAAAGCATTGGGCGATATACGTTCCACGGTCATCACCCAATATCAGGATTATCTGGACAAAGAATGGATCAGGCAGTTAAGAGCCAAATATCCCGTACAGATTAATGAACAAGCTTTTAACGCTATATTCAAAAAATAGTTGAAAAAATATTTAGCCTTTTTCCTTATCATCATACTATATTCCTGCAACCGCTCACAGGATGTAATAGTGGCTGAGGTCTATAACACGAAATTATACCGGTCGGAGATCGACGATCTTTTGCCGGAAGGACTTACCGTTGAAGACAGTACGGGAATGGCCAACCGCATTATCGAAGACTGGATCAAGGAGCAGGTTATTTTACATGAAGCCAATAAAGCTTTATCACTTAAAGAGAAAAACTTCGATACGGAATTGGATAATTACAGAAAGACGCTGCTGGTGGATGCCTATTTTAAAAAGCTCACTTCGGACACGGCCCGGTTTACCGTTTCACAGGAAGAGATCCGGCGTTTCGCCCGGCAGTACGACCAAAATACTCCTACCGACCGGGAAATCATCAAACTGAATTACGTAAAATTGTCTCCCCGGTCAAAAGTATTGAAAGAGTTGAAGGATATCCTTTTCGACGAAGAGAAAAGAGTGACGATGAAATCCCGTATCGAACAAATTTGCGGTGACTCTCTGGAATATTTTATTGAAGATAACACCTGGCTTTACCTGGACAATATCCAGCAAGAGCTTCCCATTAATCTGAAAGATGAAGAATTAAGGTCGGAAGGGCCTCAGTATATTGAAACACGGGACAACCAATATGTCTATCTGATTGTTTTACTTGACTATAAAGCCAATCATTCTCCCATGGAAAATCCGGAATACATTAATTCCATACGGACATTGATCATCCGGCAAAAACAGACAGAATATATCCGGCATTTAACGGAGGAATTGTACCAGAAAGCGCTCAGCGAGGATAAGATTATCCGGTAAGGATTTTATTTTATAAACGCCCTTATAATATCCATTCCATTCGCGTACAGTACCAATAAAAGCAACAAGCTCAATCCGACAGCGTTAGCATATCCGATAAACTTATCACTCGGTTTTTTCCGGGTGATCATCTCAACGAGGATAAACAGGAGATAACCGCCGTCTAACGCCGGAATAGGTAAGATATTCATAAAAGCCAGGATGATAGCCAAAAATCCCGTCATACTCCAAAAGCGCTGCCAATCCCATACTTTCGGGAATATGCTTCCGATCGTACCGAAACCGCCAAGCTGTTTGGCTCCTTCTTTCGTAGCGATCAATTTAAATTGTTTCACATACATCTCTAAAGTATTAAAACCTTGGGAAATACCTTTGGGAATAGATTCCCAAAATGTATAGTTAACTTTTTTTACAGGTAAATAATATGCGGGATTCATGTAATAAACTCCTAATTTACCATCGTCACCCAGTAATATGCTGTCTTCCTGCAGGACTCCCTGTCTGTAATAATTGATAGAAACAAGCTTATTGGCATTTTCGGCAAGCTGTTCCTGTAAAGTAAAATAAGAAGTGTAAGGAATCCCGTTCAGGGCCACAATGCTATCGCCATGACGGAGGCCTGCTTTTTCCGCTACCGAATTTTCCACGACTATATCCACCACAAAAGGAAAATTAAAATTACTGAACGCGCCTCCTTCGGCTAAGATCTGTTGGGGAAAATCATTGGAAAGATCGAGGTTTATTATTTGTCCGTTCCTGTCTATCTCCACATGCCTGTGTCCTTCAATCAATACGCCATTGAGAAAATCACCTATAGTTTCAGGCTGTTTTCCATCTAACGATATTACCTTATCACCATCTTCAAAGCCGGCCATTTTGCCTACGTTCGTGAACTGTAAGCCGTATTCGGCATTGGAAAGGGGAATATATTCCTGCCCCCAGGTAAATAAAACCGCCCCGTATATGACGAGGGCCGACAAGAAATTCATCATAACCCCGCCGATAATAATGAGGAAACGCTGCCAGGCGGGTTTGGCACGAAATTCATAGGGCTGCGGTTCAGCCGGTAATTCGCCCGGCTTTGTCGTTTCATCTACCATACCGTTGATGGAGCAATAGCCGCCCAAAGGCAACCAGCCTATACCCCACTCGGTCCTATCAGGATGTTCCGACCATTCCTCCGGAGTTTTGGAAGAAAAAAAACTAAAATGCCATTTTCCACTGAAATTTTTCGCCCTCAGGATGGAAAATCCGGGATTAAAGAAAAGATAGAATTTATCTACCCGTGTTTTAAATATCCGGGCAAATATATAATGCCCCAGTTCATGTATGAAAACCAAAAAGGTTAAGCTGAGAAGTAATCCGAGAATTTGTGTTAAGATACCCATAGATTTATTTCAATATAAAATTATACAATCATGATTAATTAAAAGATACGTAATAAAAGTTCACGGCACTGACGGTCAGTCTCCATATATTCTTCCACCGAAGCCGGCCGCGAATATTCCGCTTCCGATAAAGCTTTTTCTATCATGGAAGGTATAGCCGTAAAAGTGATTTTTCCTTTCAGGAAAAGCGAAACGGCGATTTCATTGGCTGCGTTTAAAATGCAGGGCATATTCCCTCCCTGACGTGAAGCCTGATATGCCAGATCCAGACAGGGGAAAAGTTGGCGGTCAGGTTCTTCAAAATTAAATACCGGGTAATCCTTAAATTCGAAACGGGGAAGATCGTTGATCCAGCGTTCGGGATAGGAAAAGGCATACTGGATAGGCAACTTCATATCGGGTAATCCCATTTGCGCTTTAACAGAACCATCTCCGAACATTACCATGGAATGGATCACGGATTGCGGATGGATCACTACTTCAATTCGTTCCAAAGGCATATTAAACAACCATTTCGCCTCGATAACCTCCAAACCTTTATTCATCAGCGTAGCACTGTCGATCGTAATTTTACGGCCCATATTCCAGTTAGGATGACATAATGCCTGTTCTGGTTTAACCTGTCCAAGAAATGCAGCGTCTTTCCCGCGGAAGGGACCGCCGGACGCGGTGATGATCAGCTTTTCCACAGGATTATGGAATTCTCCCGTTAAAGCCTGAAAAATAGCGGAATGCTCCGAATCTACGGGAATGACAGGCACCCTGTTTTGAGATGCCTTTTCCATCATTAACTCCCCTGCAACCACCAATGTTTCCTTGTTGGCTAACGCAACCGGTTTTCCGTATTCCAATGCCCTGTATACCGGCTCTAATCCCGCAATACCTACGATAGCCGATAAGACCATATCGACGCTATCCATTTCAACAATACCGGAAATAGAATCGGCGCCGGAAAAAACTTTAATATCGTCTTCCCATAAAGCATCTTTGACGAGTTGATAATGTTGCTCATCGCCAATGACCACCGCATTGGGCTTATATTGTTTGGCCTGCCGGATCAGTAATTCCGGATTACCACAGGCCGTAAGCACTTCCGCTTCCAGCAAATCCGGGAACATTGTTATAATTTCCAGGGCTTGCGTCCCAATGGAACCGGTAGATCCTAAAATTGCAACTCTTTTTTTCAACCTTCTAAATTAATCTACAAAAATACTGAAAAAATGTAACGCTATGGGAGCTTTTATTTAATTAGCCCTATTTCCCGGAACATCTGCCGGTAATATTCCGCTTTATCCGGTAAAGGTTTCGGATAAGCCCTGGACGTTGAAGGCATTCTGTATATCCGGATTGTCCTTTCCATAAAAGTGGAAGATATGGAAGTCCCGATTTTAGGTTCTTTCACAGGCCATACGGTTAGAAGGGTTTCCATAGCTTTTTGTCCGGTAATGACCAATGTGGTACATAAAGGAACGGAACTTAATATTTTATCCGGATCAAAAGGAGTAACCACCTGCAGGAATTTATCGGAAGCATTCTGGTTTAAACGGATAATTTCCTTAGCCGTATCCCCAATCCCAATACCATATTCGTTACAAAAGTATCTTGCTTTTATTTCATCGAAAGCCTTCCCGGATTCCGCAACAAAATAATTTTTATCATTATAAAAGACCAGGCCCAGTATTCTCCACATGTCATTTTGAAAATTCGGATAGTAAAAATTCATTGACCAGCGTTCCCGTTGCGGAGGGAAACTGCCTAACATCAAAACCCGGGTATTCTCAGGCAGGAAAAATCCCAAAGGATGTTGTTCCGGAATTGTATTGTCCATTTATTCTTTTTTATCTAACTAATTTCATATGCAATATCGGATAAGGTTTTCCCTGACCGTCGAGATCATCCCTGCCGGTAATCCGAAATCCCATTTTCTGATAAAATCCCAATGCCTGTGTATTCTGTTCGTTGACATCCACCGAATTGATATGAAGCTCTTCTATAGCAAACAGGATCAACTGTTTCCCTATACCTTTACCTCTTTCCGACGGATGTATAAAGAGCATTTCGATATGATGCCCCTGGACACCCAGAAATCCCACCATAGTATTCCCGGATAATGTTGCTGAATAAAGATGTTCTATCCCAGGTAAAGCTGTTTTATTTATTATCTCTTTATATAAACCGATATCTTCTTCTTTCAGAAAATCATGCGTTGCCCTCACAGATGCCTCCCATACGCGGAGATATTCTGTAAAATCACCGGTCAGATTCTGCTCAATTCTACATTTCTCCATATCCATTATTAAAAATACCTGGTTAATTTACAAAATATGAGATTAACTTCCTAATTTAGTTAGCAAAAGTAGTGAATATTTTGAAATAATTTAAGGATGGTTATAGTCGCGAAAACACTGATTCATACATTTATTGTATCTTTGTTCCCTGAAAATACGGTATGAATTTACGCAAAATAAGTCTGATCGTTTTACTGTGGCTCAATTGTCTGGTTCTTTCAGCCACACATCAGCGCGCCGGGGAGATTACATACCGGCATATTTCAGGACTTACCTATGAATTCAAAATTACCACTTATACTTATACTCCCAGTCCAGCCGACCGGCCGGAAATCGAGGTTTTGTGGGGAGACGGCACCAGTAGTGTCGTAAACCGCACGCGCAGAGTGCAGGTTCCGGAATATGATGATGTGACACTTAATGAGTACATTACGGAACACACTTTCCCTACCACAGGCAGTTATTCCATCACTTTTGAAGACCCCAACCGGAATGCCGGCGTGGTCAATATCCCTAATTCCGTCAATATCCCTTTCTTTCTGGAGACTATATTGAATATTAATCCTTTCCTGGGACAGAACAATTCTCCGCAATTGCTAAATCCTCCCATCGACAACGGATGTACAGGCGTGCCGTATTACCATAATCCCGGCGCCTACGATCCGGACGGCGACAGTCTTTCCTACAGCCTCATCGAATGCAGGGGCTACGGAGGTAATTCCATACCCGGCTATACTTTTCCGGCTGCAAGTAACAGCTTATCTATCGATCCCGTTACGGGCGAAGTCACCTGGGATTCACCGATGATGGTAGGAGAATATAACATCGCTATCCTGATCCGGGAATGGCGGCACGGGGTTTTGATAGGAAGCGTGGTACGGGATATGCAGATCAATATCGTGGCTTGCAACAACCTTCCTCCGGAAATCTACACAATCGATGATACCTGTATCCTGGCCGGCGATCTCCTGATCTTTGATGTAAGGGCAGAAGATAATACTTCCAGCCTGGTGACGCTTAGTGCCACGGGAACTCCTTTCCAGGTTACTTCCTCTCCAGCCGTTTTCCCGGGTAATGAGGGGGTTCCGCCGGTAATCTCCCGGTTTGAATGGGCTACCAACTGTTCACACGTCCAACTGAATCCCTATTCAGTCCTGTTTAAGGCAAACGATCACGGACCGCAGGTCAGCTTAAGTAAATATAAAACAGTCCGTATTACCGTCATCGCGCCGAAACCGGAAAATCTTTCGGCCATACCGGTCGGAAATACCATTCGGCTTACGTGGAGCCCGAGTATATGCTCTAACGCGACAGGCTATAAAATATACAGGAGAAACTCGAGTAATCCGTTCGAACCCGAATATTGCCAGACCGGAATGCCGCCGGACAAAGGATATGAGTTGATCGGCACTACTACTCATTGGAACGATACTTCCTTTACTGACGACGGGTCTTCGATCCCGTTATATCATAATAACGAATACTGTTATCGGGTTTTCGCCTTTTTCGCCGACGGAGCCGAAAGCTATGTTTCGGATGAAGTATGTATTTCCCTCGTTAACGATGCTCCCCGCATAACCTATGTCGATGTTATGGAAACCGATACCAATATCGGTATTATAAGGGTTGAATGGCAAAGACCGGAAGAGCTGGATACGGTCCGGTTCCCTGGTCCCGGTTATGAATACAGGATATGGCGCGCTTCTTCACAATCAATGCGTTATGAACTGATCAACCGGACTTTTTCCCTTGAGGATACTTCTTTTATCGATATAGGTCTCAACACTGCCGAACTCACTTATTTCTACAAAATCGAATTGTGGGGAGA
>CALECM010000011.1 GCA_937949745.1 uncultured Bacteroidales bacterium
TTGATTTTTGTCTTATATTTTTATATTTTTCAAAAAAAAATTGATAATTGACCATATTTGATAATCTCATTATATTCAATTATTTGCAATGGAAAAAGCTCAAAAAAGTTATTAACAACGAACTGATGATAACTTAAATATTATGAAAATATTATTATATAAAAATCCATAATCGCCATGTCTATTTTAAATAAAATTCTTAAATTATAATATTATTTAATAATATATTTTTTCATTCTTATCTATCTTTAAAAAGCCGAATCTTTTGAAATGTTTATTTTTCGTTGTAGTTTTATAAAAACCGATATTTTTGATTGTTTTTGTTTAAATATTAATAACCGTTCTGATATGGCGCCAATCAATTATTGCATTGTCTATTTTATCGATTATTATGAGAAAATAAGGTGCGTTGCTATTAAAAAGTATTATTTTTGTATAAAAATCGTACTTTTTATATTATTATTTTAAAATGTAAGATTCAACCAGACCTTAAACAAAATATTATACCAAAATTAAATTACAGAAACAAAATTATTTAGCCATGAAAATTGCTTGTTCAGACCCCCATCATTCTTGTTATCATTATAACAAAGATTATCCATTACTGGAAATGTATTCATCGCTTAAAGGCGAAACTTATGAATATGACCCCGTAGACCATGTCGTCATGTTTGTTTTGAAGGGTAAAATCAGGGTCACTTTGGGACTTTATGAAGTTTGTATCGTAGAAGCGGGGAATTTCATGTTCCATCCCGGTAATAATAAGTCCATTATGGAATCCCTGGAAGATTATACGGTATTGATTATGAGATTCCATATCAATATGGCTTTTTGTTCACATTTTCCCCTTGAGGCACTTTGCGAAAAACCGGAAATGGATGCCCAGCACGAGATTGAAATCCTGCCCATGAATGATATACTGGAGAGCTATGTATATAATGTGAACCTGATGTTTGAGAAGGGCAGTTTTTGCTCCTATTATCATGATCTTAAATTAAAGGAGCTGCTTTATATATTAAGGACATGTTTTTCCGAACAGCAATTGGTGCGTTTCTTTTATTCTATTTTGAATAATGACCTGGAATTTGCAGGTAAAATCTATAAAAACCTTAATAAGATCAGGACCGTAAAAGAATTGGTCGATCTGTTTAATTACAGTTATTCGGGATTTGAAAAACGTTTTAAAAAGATATTCGGCGTTTCTGCCTATAAATGGTTACAGGCCGAACGTGCGAAAATGATATACCATGAAATTAATTGCAGTACCAAAACCATTTTAATGATAGGATATGAATTCGGATTTAATTCTCCGTCTCATTTCAATGATTATTGTAAACGCATGTTCAAACAAACACCAGGCCAGCTGAGAAAAAGCAATCATATCAAAGCGCTGGTTTAATAAAAAAGAGGTTGCCCGAAAAAGCCTTTTCGACCATGAATTCTCTTCACATTTTAAAACAGGTAAATGCACACAAAAGTCCTTCCTATACTAATAGTTTCCTATTTCCTGTTCCGGGCAATCTTTTTAATTTTGAGATAGAACGAAATTATCACCATAAGGATTATATACGGTGTCTATCGATCTTGAATAATTGATCAGGTTTTCAATAATGAATTTCCGGGGAAGTTCATATTTAACAGATTTGATCTTTTTTAAAATTGTATCATTCTTTTCCATAGGCTGATTTTATAATTGTATTAGCTATAACGGATAAAGGTTCTGATTAGTGTACTCTTTCAGAAAAATCTGTTTTTAAACCGATTAAACCCGTCATATAAGCCTTGTCATGAATTATACGGGTTATCATTTCCCGGATTAAAAGTCTGTAATAATCCAACGGGCAAAGCAAATCCTTGAAATTATACGGTCAATATTCCTGTCGATTCATCGGAATACCCTACAATCTGCTTTTCTTTTTAATATCTTGTTACTTTTATATCCGATACGCCGGAAGAGATCTGGATATTGATAGAACCTTTGCTCAGGCTGTCCGGTACCGTTGAATAATAATGATTCCTGTCACTTTTAATAAAATCCTTAAAATCAGCATTGGAGATCGCGGATTCTTTCTCTATTTCGCAATTCATGGTGGAAGGAATTTCAATGCGGATAGCCGAGGCACCCATACTCAGGTCTATGTCCACCTCAGGATAATAATCTCCGATTTTTAAATAAATATCGGATGCTCCTGAGGAGAGGTCCAGGTTTCTGACCTTAAACTCGGATAAATCGATACTATTCTGGGAAGCGCCTAAATTGATGTCCATATCCCATACGGGATCCGTATCCAGCGTGATTTCATAAGGACCGTTCATGACATTATACCCGGGTTTGGGAGCGATTTTGAGGTCTATATTCGCATGTTGCCGTCCGCCGTTTCTGGAAATATTCATCTTTACGTTTTCGCTGTTATCACCATAAATGTCGATGAGATTGTTGTTCCCGGGGATAAATTTTATCTCGGTGGCACCCGTATTAAAAGTTAAAGAAGCGGTTTGATAATCGTCTTTAACGAAATGGGTAATTTTCTTAAGGGCTGTTTCTTTCCGGTTATAGGGGAAGAGATGGGATTTTACCGGAGTAAGTATGAGCACTAACCCGACGATCAGTGTCAAAATATCCATCAGCACCTTATAGCCGGAACGTATCGGTAATAAGCCGATCCCGATCCAGATCAGGATGAGGGGCCATAAGGAAAGGAAATCGAGCCAAGAAAAAGTGATCAGACCGGATATTCTTAATAACCAGAGAAGTCCGGTCGTAATAAATAGTATTCCCCAAAATATATATTTACGCATGGTTATGTAATTTTATCTTTTTGATCTGCTGCTTGACACTAAAATAATGATACCTGCTACCAATAATATGCATGGTAACAGATATTTATACCAATTAAAAGAGACGAAGTGAGATAATAAAATAAATCCTCCCAGGAAAATAAGGGTCAATCCTATGGCTGTAGTGATAATACGATTGTTTTTTTGTCTGGAAAAATCCTGGTTTTTACCAAAATCATCGGTTGATTCGGTTTCTTCATTTTCCACCTTCTTCTCGTATATGGTATTTCCGTCTTCGTCTATGACAAAAGTTTCCGTTTCCACCTTTTCCCCGAAAGGATTGGACAGGTCTTCCGGCATTACGATCAGGAGTACCAGATAAAGGATGAGTCCTGCACCGCCAAAGAGGGTCAGAAAGATGAAAAGTATCCTCAGTAATATCGGATCCATGTCAAAATACTCGCCCAATCCTCCTGCAACGCCTCCGATTACCCGGTTTTTCCGGCTCCGGGTAAGTTTTTTGTAATTGTTCATATTCATAGTGTTTTAAGTATTTTATCAAAACTCTCATTTATTTCCATATAACGAATGATCATATTTTTCATTTATAAGATCCATTTCTTCTGTATACGTAAAGGTCTTCGGGCATAATAATGAGTAAAACGATATAGAAGAATAAGGCAATTCCGCCGGAAAAAGTGAAAAATATAAAAAGAATCCTCACCAATACCGGATCGATATTAAAATATTCGGCTAAACCGCCGGCAACACCTCCCCATACACGCTGCTGTCTGCTTTTAGTGAGTTTTTTGCGGGTATCCATGGGTAGAACAATTTAAATGTTGAAAACATTATTTTCAGGAACAGCGATCCAAAAGATAATGTAAAGGATGAAGCCTCCTCCTCCGAAAAAAAGCAGGAAAAGGAACAGTACCCGAACTAAAGTCGGATCGATATTCAAATATTCAGCCAATCCTCCGCATACCCCCGCAATTTTGCGGTCCGTAGTGCTGCGATAGAGTTTTTTAGGTGACATTGTATTGGGATTTATATAGTTTATTCAGATTAATATTTTAATATATGATACGTAGCATTAGATGTTTGAACTTTATAATATCACACAATAGACTCTTTTGAAGGTTAATGATATTAATATGTCAAAGATATATTATTTTTTGCAATTACAAATTAATAATATAAAAAAGAAGTATAAATTGGACGATATCGGGAATCTGCTTCCCGGATTGAAATTATTTGTTCCCGAATTTTTCCCTGTTATAATCCAAAGCCATCTCTATCCATTCTTCCAGGTCGCAATCCATATTGACTTCTTCAGCTTCGATCATTAAAAAATCGTTCATTCTTCTACCGTTACCATCGGTAAACTTAAATTTCCTGTATTGGAGTTTTTCCCGGAAAAGCGCGGAGTTTATCCGGACTTCAATATCCTCCCCGCATATTCCGATGCAAAACTCTCCATAAACCTGGAAATTCAGTCTGCCGAATAATTTTTCTCTTCGAACGGTATTTTTTTCCCGATTAAAATCTTCCTGATCCTGTCGGCCTGTGACTTGCTGAAATCCATAATATTTGGTCATCGTAATGAAAAATCCGAAAGCTTAACTTATCATCCTGATTTGGTCATCCTGAAAGAAATGAAAAATAATGTCATAAATTGGTTGCCCTCAGGAAGACTGAAAGGGATCATGAAGACTTTCCGGACCGGCTTACCTGTTGTAATAATCTTCTACTTTTTTCCAATCCAGTACGTTCCAGAAAGCATCGATATAGTCTTTCTTTTTATTCTTATAATCCAGATAAAAAGCATGTTCCCATACATCCAGTCCGATAACCGGCGTACCGTCTTTAATAGGGTTATCTCCGTTAGGTGTGGATTTGATTTCCAGGGAACCGTTATTTTTCTTTACTAGCCACACCCAGCCTGATCCAAACAGGGAACTGGCTGCTTCGGCAAATTCTTTCTTGAAATTGTTTAATGAACCGAAAGATTTATTGATTTCTTCACTGAGTTTTCCGGTAGGATTTCTTTGAGGATTCGGAGACATGATGGAAAAAAAGAAATTGTGGTTCCATACCTGTGCCGCGTTATTGTAAAGCCCGTCTTTAGAACTTTTCACGATCTCTTCAAGGGATTTGCGTTCGTCATTTGTACCCTGGATCATGCGGTTAACGTTATCGATGTAAGTCTGCACGTGTTTGCCCCAATGGGTTTCCATCGTTTCCCTTCCGATTGAAGGTTCCAGCGCATTGGCCGGATAGGGCAGGGGTATTAATTCGAATTTACCGTTTACCGGCATCTGGTTCTGGGCGAAACTCATGACCGTACAGGTCATGATAATGGATAATAGATAAATTTTTTTCATGGTATTTTATTTATTGTAATTAATTTGAAATCTGAATTATCGTTATGTATAACAATATTTCTTAGGCGAATGTTGCTTTTTTATCAATATTGAAGGGAAAATATACATTTGACAAAAACCGGAAAAATGACTGCCGGTATGAGTTATGATCTATTTTTATTATTTTTGCCCGAATAACGAAATTAACAATTTTACCTAATTCAACAGAAAATATGAAATTATTATTGATCAGTAACTCTACCAATTATAAAGAACCTTATTTGTCATGGTGTCTCCCTCTTATCGAAGAATTCCTGAATGATGAAATAAAGGAGATCCTTTTTTTTCCTTATGCAGGCGTTAAGATATCCGGTAAAAATTTTCCTGAAAGTTATGATGCTTATGCAAAGAGGGTAAGTGATATTTTTATTGAATACGGTATTACCGTAAAATCGGTCCACGAAGCCCGCTGTCCCGTTACCGCAGTCAATAATGCTTCTGCAATTATGGTTGGCGGAGGAAACACCTTCAATCTGGTGGCCGAAATCCATCGTCATAAACTTATCGAACCGGTTCGCCGGAAAGTAATGGAAGGAACACCCTTTTTAGGTTGGAGCGCAGGTTCAAATGTTGCCTGTCCTACCTTGAGGACTACAAATGATATGCCCATCGTAATGCCTGAAAGTTTTGATTGTTTCGATTTTATACCATTTCAGATCAATCCCCATTATATTGATCCGTACCCGGAGGAGGTCAACGACCGCATCCGCCATGGCGGGGAAACCAGGCAGGACCGTATCAATGAATTCCTGTCGGTTAATCCGGAGATCACGGTGGCCGGTTTAAGGGAAGCTTCCGCGTTATGGGTGGAAGACGGGAAAATAACCCTGAGAGGTTCAAGGCCTTTGCGGATTATGCGGCATGAGCAGGATGCCATAGAAATCCAGCCTGAAACTGTTTTTGATTTTTCATTTCGCAAACAAAATTAATTATGGCAAATCTTTCAGTGAAATACATGGGATTTGAATTGCTGTCTCCACTTATTTTAGGTAGTTGCGGCCTTACGAATAACATCAATAATCTTGGTATGGCGGAGAAAGCGGGATTCGGAGCCGTCGTATTGAAATCCGTTTTCGAAGAACAGATCAGGAATGAGATCCTGTCTACATACAATAAGGTCGAAGATACTTCCCATGCCCAATCTTATGACTATATCCGGCAATATCAGGAAATGGCTTCTCTGGAAAAGAACTTACTCCTGATCCGCGAAGCGCGTAACTCTTTATCGATTCCGGTGATCGCCAGTGTAAATTGTTTTTCTCCCGAAGGATGGATGCAATATGCCAAAGCCATAGAAGATGCCGGCGCCCATGCATTGGAAGTCAATTACTTTACTTTACCGGTAAATTTCAACCAGTCATGTGATGACTATACGAAAGGATATTTCCGGCTGATAGAAGAGTTGAAAAAGAATCTTTCGATACCGATCGCATTAAAGACTTCCGGCTATTTTACGGATCTGTCCCATTTCATGCAGAAAATATCCTATACCGGAATCGCCGCTTTGGTATTGTTTAACCGTTTTCATTCTCCAGATATCGATCTGGATAAGATGGAATTCTCTTCCACCAATAATCTGAGCCGTCCTGAAGAATTGTCCAATACTTTACGTTGGGTAGGCATATTGAGCGAACACCTTCGTTGCGATCTTTCGGCTACGACAGGTTGCCACGACGGGCAGGGACTTATCAAACTTATCCTGGCGGGTGCCGATTCGGTTCAGGCTGCTTCTGTTTTCTACAAGAAAGGGATCGACTATGGTCGTACGATGCTGGAAGACCTGGATGCATGGATGGAAAAGAAGGGATACGAAACTGTGGATGATTTCAAAGCTAAATTGAATTATATCAACATTGAAGATCCCGCTGCCTATTTCAGAATCCAGTTCATGAAGTATATGGCCGGGATGGAATAGCGAATTAATACATTACCATAATCATCCGTAATATTTAAAAGGCTCTTTCGACTAAAGATTTAAAAATCAGTGCTAAATCCAGGTATGGTATTTTGTCGGAAATAAATTTTTATGGAAACAGACCGGAAATTTAACACCCTTACTTTAGAGGAGATAGCAAAGAATTCAGATCCGTTTGCTATCAAGAATTTCATATTGTCGGAAAATGTCAGGACACCGCTCTTTTTTTCGTTCGATGATCCTTTTGTGGTAGACGGAATCGTATTCGGATTGTGCATCAAGGGGTTTGGCAAATTGAAGATCAATTTTAAGGAGTATGAAATCGTACCTAATTGTGTATTGGTCCTGCTGCCCGGACAGATCATCAGGCTTTTGGAAAAATCGGAAGATTTCCTGATCGAGATTTTATTTGTATCAGTCGATTTCATTGTAAATTTTCCTTTACCGCATGATTTCGAACTTATCATGAAAGTAGGGGAATGGCCCTGTATGAAAGTATCCGACGATTCCATGGAAGACCTCGTTGAATATCATGCCATGATTGTGAAACAGTATAACCAGCATGAGCAGCCGTTCCGGGAAGAGATCGTAAAAGGATTACTTTTTGCCATGCTCATGGAACTGATCGGTATTTATAAAATTCTTCAAAAAAAAGACCACCGCCTCGTTATGACCTGGCAGGATGAACTGGTGAACCGTTTCCTGAAACTGCTTGTCGGGAATTTTAAAAAAGAAAGAACGGTTGCGTTTTATGCGGATAAACTATGCCTTAGCAGTAAATACTTATCTACAACGGTTAAGAAAGTGACCGGGCAATCGATACTGTCCTGGATACATGAAGCTATTCTGATCGAAGCCAAGTTATTATTGCGTACCACAAGCATGACGGTCTTACAAATTTCCGATGAGCTTAATTTTCCGAATCCTTCGTTTTTCGGAAGATTTTTTAAGGACCATACCGGTATGACACCACTTGAGTATCGCTCCCAGTAAATTTACAATCTAATCTTTAAACAGCGAGAGTAAAGATTGTAAGAGGGGATCCTCTCTCAATGCCGTTAATGGTTTTATTTTGATCCCCAGGTTTTCGAAATATCTTTGTCTTTCGATCTCCATTTCCTTACAGTATATAACTTTGATTTTACGGTTCGCCAGCCATGAGGAAACATAATTCATGTTCTTCATGAAAAGGAGTTCATCACCAAGGCTCAGTATCTCGTCACCTGTATCGAATACATAAGCCCTGATGATGTCCTTGTCAAGTTTGCCGAAAGTTTTGTCTATGATGAATATCGCGATGATCATGAGTGGGATGACTATTTATTCAGTATATCCATAAATTCCTCTCCGGTAATGGTTTCTTTTTCCAGCAGATAATCAGAGAGTTCTTCCATCTTTTGTTTGTTGGCTGTGATGATCCCGGTGGCTTTTATATGCGCGTTCTTAATCATATCCAGTATTTCCCGGTCAACCCTGGCAGATGTTTCGGCGGAACAGGCGAGGGAACTATCTTGTCCGAGATAGGGGTTGTTGACGGTTTCCAATGCCATCATATCATATTCCTCACTCATGCCGTAGCGTGTTACCATGGCGCGTGCAAGCCTGGTCGCCTGGGTAATATCATTGGACGCTCCTGTCGTAATGGAGTTAAAGAAAACCTCTTCCGCGGCACGCCCTCCCGTAAGGGTGGCGATCCTGTTGAGCAATTCTTCTTTACTTAATAAGTTTTGTTCCTGGGCATCCACCTGCATCGTATAACCTAAGGCACCGGAAGTCCTGGGAATAATGGTGATCTTATGTACAGGTGCTGAATGGGTTTGTTTGGCAGCCACCATGGCATGTCCGATCTCGTGATAAGCGATGATTCTCTTTTCTTTGTCGGAGACAATTTTCCCTTTTTTCTGGGCTCCCGCGATCACCACTTCAACGCTTTCTTCCAGGTCTTCCGTGGTCACCTCCTTACGTTGCATGCGTACAGCCCTCAGGGCGGCTTCATTGACGATATTGGCCATCTCGGCACCGGAAGAACCGGCGGTGGCGCGCGCGATGAGGTCCGTGTTGATCGTAGCATGGTTTACTTTCCTGAGATGTACATCCAGAATAGCTTTACGTCCTTCCAGGTCAGGTAACTCCATCGTAACTCTCCTGTCGAAACGGCCCGGACGTAATAATGCCTTATCGAGGCTTTCCGGTCGGTTGGTAGCGGCCAGCAATACGACCCCTTTTTTTCCGTCGAACCCATCCATTTCCGTGAGGAGCTGGTTTAGGGTCTGTTCCCGTTCATCGTTGCCTCCGTATGTTGAATCCCGTTTTTTACCGATCGTGTCGATCTCATCGATAAAAATTATGCAGGGAGCTTTTTCTCCGGCCTGCTTGAAGAGATCGCGTACTTTTGCCGCACCCATGCCGACGAACATCTGTACAAATTCGGATCCGGAAATAGCAAAGAACGGAACTTTCGCCTCTCCGGCGACGGCACGGGCAATCAATGTTTTTCCCGTACCGGGAGGCCCAACCAGTAAGACTCCTTTAGGCAAAGCCGCTCCTATCTCACTATATTTTTCAGGATTATGGAGGAAATCTACGATTTCAGATAATGCTTCCTTTGCTTCATCCTGGCCTGCCACATCAGCGAAGGTGGTTTTGATCTTATCATCCGCTACGATTTTGGTCTCATTTTGTCCGAAAGTCATGGCATTGCTCCCGCCGTTACCCATTCTTTTCTGCAAAACCCTGCCCATATATTTCCACAAAGCAACCATCAGTAATATCGGGAGGACCCAATATAACAGAAAATTTAATATAGGTGAATTTTCCCGTGGTACGATCTTCGTAAATTCAATCTTGCGGCTTTCATTGGGGCTGTCGGCCTGTAACAATCGTTCCACTAATCCGGGATCCTCAATATTTCCGGTCTGGTAAATCGTTTCCGTACTATCCTTATCCAGGACGCTGAACAAGATCTTATTCTCGTCGATATTCACTTTTTGTACCGTTCCGTTATCTACATGCTTGATGAAAGTGCCGTAATCCGTGTTGATGATCTTTTCGTTAAGTATGGAAGGAAATACAATAGCATTTAACAGCATGATAATGGCTAAAATACCGATATAGCCGAAAATGGATTTATAAGATGATTTTTTTTCTTCGCTCATGGCAGTTGAATAAAGTAAGATGATGATTATGAAAAATATTCTTTTATTTCTCTGATATCTTTTTTGATGGACCTAAGTTTAAAAGCGCGTACGATTTTAAATATGCCGTAAATCAATAAGGCGATAAAAACGAAAGCTACGATGAAGGCGCCTTTGAATATAACGGGACTTAGGATGAAGAAAATCGAGAAAATGATTCCCAGGATCGCAAGGGCAAGGAACCATCCCCAGCCTTTGATTTCCAGCTGTTGCAGTTCAAAAGAGTCAGCAATGGTACCGATTGAGCGGAAGAGTATCCAGATGCCTACCAGGTAAGTAAAGAGAACCGTCATGACCGGCTGGGGAATGATCAGGAGTAAAATGCCGAATACAATATCTATAATACCTTCCGAAAGGGACCATCCCCAGCCGTGCAACACATCCCGGTTAGAGACGGCAAAAACAATTTCTATAATACCGCTGATAAAAAAGGCGATAATAAAAACGTAGGTAAGTGCCACAAGGGTGATGTCGGGAACGGCAATACATAATACTGCTAAAATGATAGCCAAAATTCCAATTAAAAGGGATACCCACCAGTTGTTAACCCTTTTTTTAACGGATTCCAAGATTAAACTTTTCATAATGTTATTTTTAAATGGTTATTACTAAATTGACATTACAAAGGAAAGGTTGTTTCGGAAATAAGGCACTACCTTATTCAGGCCAAAAATGTTCTAAAAGTCGTTTTTATATATGATGGTTTTAAAATAATATTATTACTTTTGTAACCGGGCAATGTAAATTTAAAAATTATTTTTTATCTGTAATAAATATTGTAATGAATAACGCGAACCATACACCTCAATTGGGGAAATCTTCTGTGGAAGAAGTAATAGCAGCCATGAGCATTGAAGAAAAAGTTAATCTTTTGGTAGGAACCGACGAAAACTACCCGGGAATGGGAGCTACCGTAGGTTTGACCGAAAAAATATTACCCGGTGCGGCCGGCACAACATACGCTATTCCCCGTTTAGGAATACCCTCCATTGTTATGGCCGACGGTCCTGCCGGTCTGCGTATCGCTCCCAAAAGGGAAAATGACGAACGTCGATATTATTGTACTGCTTTTCCCGTGGAAACATCCCTGTCTTCCACCTGGGATACGGCTTTGGCGGAAAAAGTGGGAAAAGCGATGGGCAATGAAGCAAGGGAATATGGTGCGGATATATTACTGGCTCCTGCCGTGAATATTCATCGTAATCCCCTCAATGGCCGTAATTACGAATATTATTCGGAGGATCCGCTGCTGGCGGGATTTATAGGCGCCGCGATGGTGAAAGGTGTGCAAAAAGAAAAAGTCGGTGTGTCGCTTAAGCATTTCGCCCTCAATAACCAGGAGACTAACCGTATGCTCAGCAATTCGATTGTTTCTCCCAGGGCGCAAAGGGAAATATACTTAAGGCCTTTTGAAATTATTGTTAAGGAGGCGCTTCCATGGACAGTGATGACTTCCTATAATAAGCTGAACGGAACTTACACGTCTGAGAGGGCTGACCTGCTGACCACGGTATTGCGGGATGAATGGGGTTTTGAAGGAGTTGTGATGACCGATTGGTATGGAGGCACCAATCCGCTGGAACAGATCGAAGCCGGAAATGATCTGCTTATGCCCGGAAATGATAAACAACGTACCGATTTACTGAAGGGTGTTAATGAAGGTCGGATTTCACTAAGAGATATTGACCGCTCCCTGAAAGTAGTCCTGGAATTGATCATGAAATCACTCAGGTTCGACCGTTCTGAATTTTCCGGGCAGCCTGATCTTCAGAAACATGGAGAGATAAGCCGGTTGGCTGCTTCTGAGGGGATGGTGCTTTTGAAGAATGAAGCGCAAACATTACCGGTGAACAGACAAGTGAAAAAAGCGGCTGTTTTTGGAATCGCTTCCTATGATCTTGTTGTGGGGGGTACGGGCAGCGGAGATGTGAACAGGGCTTATACCGTGTCGTTGGTAGAAGGTTTGAAAAACAAAGGAATTGAAGCGGATCGTGATCTGCAACTTTTCTATGAAGATTATATCGCGAAAGAATCCGTAGGTATTGCTGAAAAAGCGGCTTCCCGCGACTGGTGGTACCCCAAGGAAAAAATGCAGGAAATTCTTCCCGCAAAAAAAGAATTGGAAAGATTATGTGAAAATGACGATATCGCGATTATCACAATAGGCAGATCCTCCGGCGAATTTTTCGACAGGAAGATCACCGGTGATTTTACCTTAACGGAAGTGGAACAGCAACTGATAGATAATGTATGTACGGCTTTTCAGGGCAAAGGCAAAAAAGTAATCGTGATCCTTAATATAAGTGGCGTTATCGAAACCGATTCCTGGAAGAGCAAACCGGACGCGATCCTGGTGGCATGGATGCCGGGGCAGGAGGGTGGCAATGCAATCACTGATGTATTAACAGGAGGAATAAATCCTTCCGGAAAACTGCCGATGACTTTCCCTTTAAAATATGAAGATGTACCTTCGGCCTTAAATTTTCCGGATACGGACAAAATCACCGATAAGGAAATGGAGGATACGATCTATCTGAGAAGAAAAAGCAAGAATAAGAAAAATATAGATTATACCATTTACGAAGAAGATATTTATGTCGGATACCGGTATTACGATTCTTTCGGAAAAGCCGTTTCGTTTCCTTTTGGCTTCGGACTTTCCTATACCGATTTTGAATTTACGAAGTTCCAGATAAGAAGGAGTAATGACCATCTGATGGTCAAGGGAGAAATTAAAAATATCGGACATACGGCCGGGAAAGAAGTTTTTCAGATCTATGTTTCGGCTCCTGCGAAAACCATGGGAAAACCGGAAAAAGAATTAAAGGCATTTGTTAAAACCGGTTTGCTGGCTCCGGGAGAAAGTGAAAAAATAAAATTTGCTATTCCGATAGAAGCCTTGGGCTCTTTTAACGAAAACAGCAGTTGCTGGGAAGTCGAAGAGGGAGATTACATTTTTTATGCCGGCAATTCTTCCGGGAACCTCCCGTTGAAAGAAATGGTCAATATCAAGACCGGTTACTCGGAAAGTCTCCATAATGTGTTGCTGCCGCAAAGCGCTATCGATAAGCTTACACGCAGAAGCAATAATTAGTAGATTAAGAAGCTAAATAAAGCTTTTGATCAGGAAGATCAAGAGGTTTTTCTGTTACCTGAGCCTGTTGACGGCAATGGAAAAACCTTTTGAAACATTTTCATTCAATGTCATTCTGAACGCAGTGAAGAATCTTACAACTCTATTTACTTGTTTTTTAAGATCCTTCGCTTCGCTAAGGAGACATCAAGAGTAGATTTTTCCCTGTTGGCTGAGTCCGTCCAAGCCAAAGAAAAAACATTTTTTCAAAAATTTTCATTCAATGTCATTCTGAACACACTAAAGAATCTCACAATTCTATTTCATTGCTTTTTTAAAGATCC
>CALECM010000012.1 GCA_937949745.1 uncultured Bacteroidales bacterium
AATTAGTTATATCTTATTACGGAAAACAGGTATAAAAAGATATATTTGTGCTCCTACTGTGCCCGCCGCCTTTTATGAATTTAAGGAAGGTTAATGGTTTTTTCCTGATTTTTTCAGCGGCAGGCACAATGGAGGCTTTTAAATTAACCGGTTATGTATTTTTATAATTGATATCAGAGTTATGGCTCATTGATCATAAAATGTAATCTGTTTTGCAGGTTCACATCCGCTATTCCTCCGTCTATATCCAGATAAAGTAAATTCATATCGGGATAAATTTTACGGAGGCGTTTTTCTATACCTTTGGCTACGATATGGTTCGCTATACATCCGAATGGCTGCAAACAAACTACTTTGTTGATTCCCTGGTGGGCGTAAGAAGCAATTTCACCCGCCACCATCCAGCCTTCGCCGAACTGATTGGAAAGGTCCAGTATTTCCGATGCGTATTCCGCTTTCGTATAAATAGATTCCATAGGCTGGTAAAAACGGAAATTTGCTTTGATCTTTTCTGTTCTGCTAATATGTTTATTCATGAAGTTCCGGAGCGCGGGACTGATCAGGTCGGTTATTATACTTTGCCGGCTTACTCCGTTTTGACGGTTGGTATGTGAATTGACGAAATATTGCATGAGGAAATCAAGGATAGGCGGCGTCACCACTTCCATTTTCTGCTCGCGCAGCCATTCCGTGATATGGGCCTGTCCGTAATTATTATATTTGACGTAGATCTCCCCGATAAGCCCTATTTTGGTGAATTCCCTGTCATGGATTGGGATCGTGTTGAAATCCGCTACGGCTTGTTCCAGCAATTCCAATAGCACATGATAATCTTTTTCCCTGATCACCCTGATGCCTTCCAGGACATAAAAATCAAAAGTAGCCTGTGTTATCCCGGCATTTTTCTCACGGATAACGGTGGCGCCGTACATCTGCTGAAGAGCGTCGGCATAGAGGAGGGTATAGAGGATCGTATTGATAATAGGAAGGAAAGGGATCTTAAAATCTTTTTGCTCGTTTTGGTATACTTTTCCCGAACCTACTACAATGACCGGAATATCTGAGAATCCCGCATTGGTCATGCCGGTCTTGATCTGTGAAATATAATTCGTAGCCCTGCACTGGCCGCCTGTCTGGGTGATGGCGACCACTACGTTCAGGAGATCGTATTTACCCGATTGTAAAGCCGTAATGATATCTCCCAGGACCAGCGTAGACGGATAACAAACTTCGTTATGTCCGTATTTGAGTCCGGCTTCTGCGGATGCTTTGGTGGTTTTCGGCAAATTCACGATCTTGTAACCGGCAAGTTCCCCGATTACAGGGATAAAAGGAGATATGAAATCTGCAAACCAAGGTGCCAGTATGGTCTTTTGCCGGTCGTCTTTGGTATAATGGGAATGATATCCTTGATACGGTTTAGCCGGCCTGGCAGCAGGCGTACTGAGCTTTAAAGATTCGACAAGTGAACGGAGACGTAGCCGGACGGAACCCGGACTCGAAATTTCATCTATCCGGATCATGGTATGGTTTTTCCCGGCCTGACGAAGTATTTCCCGGGTTTCATCCATAAAAAAAGAGTCAGGACCACAGCCGAAAGAATTAAGCTGGATGAGTTGGACATGTTGCGGCAGTTTAGCCACTTCCATAGCAGCCTGTACCACACGGTTGGGATAAGACCATTGCGAAACGAGGTTAAGGTCGCCGAATCCGGCGCTTTCACTATGAACGAAAATATCGTCGGTAAAAACATTTCCACCAAGATCGGAAAGTATTTGTCCTACTTTCTGGTGGATTAACGGATCTGTATGGTAAGGTCGTCCGGCGACTACAAAAGTAAGCTTCTTTTCTTCCACGGCATGATCAAAAAGTTTTCTTTGTTCTTCCCTTAACAAGGTTTTTACGGATTCCCTTTTTGCCAATGCTTTTTTAAATGCTTTCCGGAAAACTTCTTTCGGAACGCCCAGACCTGATAAATACTGATAACATGATTTTTCCAGGGATTTCTCATTACTGAAAGTCATCACCGGCTTGTCGAACGGGATACCGAATTTGGCTTCGGGATCGATGGAACTGCGTATTACATCCGGATAACCGCTCACCACCGGACAATTAAATGAGTTAACCGAATTTTCGAATTCTTTCTCTTCTTTGATCACCATCGGATAAAATATCCGGTCTATTCCTGATTCCGCCAGCGAAAGAATATGCCCGTGAACTAATTTTGCAGGAAAACAAATATTATCCGACATTACACTCCCGATCCCTTTTTGATACAACGCGAAGGTTGATTCTGGGGATAAAGTGACCTTAAAACCGCATTCGGTAAATAAGGCCTGCCAGAAAGGATAGTTCTCGAACATATTCAAAACGCGGGGAATGCCGATGTTCATCCGGTTGCCCGAACCATCGGCCTCATATTTCTTAAATAAAATTTCATTCTTCTTTTCAAAGGCGTTATATCCTTTTTGAGGAGCCGTATCCCGGTTAAAAAATACTTTTTCGCATTTATTTCCGCCATAAGAGCTATTGCCGTTGGCAAAAGTGAACCGCAATACCGGACACCGGTTTGTACATCCCTTACATTCAAATTCTTTGGTCTCAATCGTTTCTGCTTCCGGTAGCACTTCTTCTCCCGTGAATTTGGTTTGGAAAGGTTGGTTTTCCCAGCATTTCCGGGCATATAAAGCTGCTCCCAGTGCTCCCATTAACTCCGGATGGTCCGTGGAACTTACGGATTTTTCCGATAAGATTTCCAGCGCCCGGTAAACGGCGTCGTTCCGGAATGTTCCGCCCTGAACCACGATATGGTCCCCCAGTTCATTAAGATTGGATATTTTAAGTACTTTGAAAAGACAGTTTTTGACCACCGAATAAGCCAGCCCGGCGGCGATATCTCCCAGGGAAGCTCCGTCCCTGAGTCCTTGCTTAACTTTCGAGTTCATAAAAACGGTGCAACGTGATCCTAAGTCGCTCGGATGACCGGCCATACAGGCAGCCTGTGAGAATTCATCCAGTGAAAGGTTCATGGTAGCGGAAAAATTCTGTAAAAAAGAACCGCAGCCGGAGGAACAGGATTCGTTCAATTCGATATTGGAAATTATACCGTTGGTAGTGAAGATGGATTTAATATCCTGTCCTCCGATATCCAGTACAAACGAAACTTCGGGATCGGCATATTGCGCTCCCGATAAGTGGGCCATGGTTTCTACAATACCGAAATCAAGATTCAGGGCGGATTTGATCAGGTCTTCACCATAACCTGTCGCCGCAGATGCCATAAATTTGAATTTTAACCCTTTTTCTTTTGCTTCTTTATAAAAACGGTTCATTCCTTCTACCGCCTTTTTTAACGGATTTCCCTCATTGGTATCATAAAATTCATAAATGATACGCTCTTCTTTATCCATGATCAGGATCTTGGTAGTGGTGGATCCGGAATCGATCCCGAGAAAGCATTCGACTTCCTCCCGGTTATCCAGTCCGGTTTTTTTCAATTTTCTGATCTTCCGGTTCTTCTGCCACTCCTGATATTCTTCCTGATTACGGAAAAGTACGGGCAAAGTGTCTTTTTGCGTGTTATGATGAACGGAAAGCTTATGGATCAGATTTTGAAGGTCAATTGCGGAGCTCTCTTTATTCTGATGTAAGGCACAGCCTAAAGCGGGAAAATAGTTGCTGTATTCCGGAAGAATCAGATCTTCTTTATTAAGATGTAACACATCCACAAACGCATCCCTCAATCCCGGAAGAAAAGTAAGAGGGCCGCCGATGCACAGGACTTTGGGTTTGATATCGTATCCCCTGGCTAAGGAAGTAATGGTTTGTAAAGCGACCGTTTGCAGGATCGACATAGCCACATCCGGAATAGGAACATTACGGCATATCAGGTTTTGTACATCCGTTTTTGCAAATACCCCGCAACGTGAAGCTACCGTATATGTTTTTTCATGTTTCAGGGCCTGTTGACCCAATTCGTCCACGGTAATATTCATGAGATCGGCCATCTGGTCTATGAATGCTCCAGTTCCGCCGGCACAGTTCCCATTCATCCGGATATCGGGTTGTTTTCCCTGCCTGAAGAAGACCATTTTCGCATCTTCACCTCCCAGATCGATCAGGGTGCTGGTTTCCGGATATAAACGGTTCACTACTTCCGCAGAAGCCACAACTTCCTGTAAAAAAGGGATACCGAGACGCTCCGCCATCCCCATTCCCGCCGAACCGGTAATGGTGACCGTATATAATTGCTCCGGGAATTTATCGGTTATGTTTTTTAATTCTTCCGCCAGAATACCATGGATATCGGCTTTGTGTCTTCTGTATACTTTATATTCAACTTCATGCTGCGGATTTAACACGATCAGTTTTAAAGTAGTGGATCCCGCGTCAATACCGATATTGTAATTTTTTTTCTCGTTTTTCATAATCGGGTAATATTATTTAAACGTTCGTTTAGTTATATGGCAAATTTTTTTCAGGAAATTCTCAGATCAAATTTATTTTGGTTCTTGTAGGAGAAGAGTAATACTTGAAATATAGGTTTTATTATGGTTATTCTGGCTGGCATATTAAACGAGTGTTTAATTACGGACTAAAAAAATAACTCAGACTTTGATGGCCCTGATGATAAAATCTACCACATAAGTTTTGTGTTGGCGCACCATCGCATAATATTCTTTGGGTTTTTGTCCGGATACCTGCGTGACCAATCCTCCGAAGACAAAAGGAAAAACACACAGCGACATAATGGACAATAATAAGTTTACGACGGGAGTTTCCCGGATCGTACCCTTTTCGATTTCTTTATTGATCCGGTCCGAGACAGTGGTGAAAATAGCCACGGGTTCGCGGTCTCTGATCTTTTTACTTAAATTTTCCGGATCGTGGTTGATTTCATTGAGCACAAAGATCGGGATCTGGGGATAATGTAACAATAGATCATAATAATTACTTACCCATTTATCGATCAGAGCGAAGAAATCCAGATCGGAATTGAGTATGGAAAATATCTTCCTTAACATCACTTCCAGCGCTTCGTCAAAGATAATTTCGAAAAGATTATGTTTAGACTGGAAATAGTAATTAACCATGGCCACATTGGTTTCGGAAGCCGAGGCAATATCACGGATACTCGTTCCGGCATAGCCGTTTTCTACAAAAAGTTTCCGGGATACATCCAGTATCCTTTCCTTGACATCGGATGTGGTTTTTATTTTTTCCATACCTATTAAACGATCGTTTAAAGCAATTGTTTTAAACAAAAGTGTTTTTTTTTCAGTTTTTTTTCATAGATGAATGCAATATTTTTGGAAATCAATGTTTTAGATTATGATTTATTTCTGATATTTTTTAGCATAGACTTTTTCTATGGTTTTCCTGTTCCGTTTTGAACCGTGAGCGGGAAGAAAGATCGATCCGTTGGTATTAAGGAGTTTTTCCCAGCTTTTCTTTAACATGGCCGGATTATCAGCGAAAGGCGGATATATATTGTTTCTCACCACACCAAAAATAGTGTCTCCCGCAATCACAATTTCCTCATCCGCAACCAGGGAGAGTGAACCTTCCGAGTGTCCGGGTGTGTGGATTATATAAGCGTTAAATCCCATATCACCGCAATCCAGTATCGTATCTACGGAAATATCGGCCCGGCACGGTTCGAAATCAAAGCGGAAAGCCAATTTCTTTCCAATATACGACAATAACCGGGTGATCAAAAGTGTTCCTTCCGGCAATGTCGCTTTACCCGATGCCAGTAATTCTCTTTCGGACCGGTGCACGATAACCGAAGCGTTATATTTTTGTTGAATTTTCCGGGCATTCCCCGCATGGTCGAAATGGGTATGTGTCAATAACAGATAATCAAGATGACGGATGTCCAGTTTCCGGAGGGCTTTTTCCAATGCCTTACAATATCTTTTAGTACCGGTATCAACCAGCATCGTATGCTCACCTTCCGATAAAAGATATACGTTGCACCTTCCGCCAAGTACCTGTAAAACTTCAATACCGTTTTTGGATCTCCAACGCCTGGACATATTTGTGAAACTTATATTTTATCTTCTTGGATTAACGACAATTTACCGGGTATCCTGTTCCTTTCCTTCATACCTGTAAAGCAACACCACATCTTCGTCTTTGAATCCCCGGTATAATTTATTGATGGATTGGATCCATGTCGGTATGCTTTGCAACTGGAAAGAGAGATGATACTGCTCGATTTTTTTACTGCATTCCGGGTTTTGAAGTTCTATTTTTTTTAAAACGACAAGATTGATCCGGTCGGGGAAGAACATCGATTCGTCCAGTTCGCATAAATTTTGGATATGGCGGTCGATCATATTGGATTCCATATAATACTTGGAATATTTACCGTGCCAGGGGCGGTAAGGATTGGCCCGGGTGCAATAGATCAGATTGGTGTTTTCGTCACCATAAGTTTTGTGGATATACCTGGAAATTTCCATCCTTCCCATTCCGGCGGATTTCTGGCTCATCACCGCCAGTCCGGTTCCGTTCACGATAATAAACAATACCGCCAGACTATAACCGAGCACTTTCATTACTTTTTTATTTCGTATGATTTTCCTCAGAAGGACATAGCCTTGTGTAAGGATCACGGGAAGCATATATACGATCGAGAACATGAAGCGGTCTTCTTTATGGGGAATCAGGGAATGGATAATGACGAATGGAATAATACACCATAAATAAAGATTCTTTGGCTGGTAGATCATTAGCAGGATAAAAGAGATCAACAGCGGGATCCCGACGACGGGAGTAGGGTAGAAGATCAGTTCTTTGAGGTAAAAATACCAGGGTGAAGTACCGAATCCGGAGCCTTTTGATTCGAGTACCGATTTCAGATAATTCCAGGGTGCGAATACGGTTTCTCCATAAAACCAGCTATCTAAGCAAAATCCCAGAAAAACGATGATAACGAAACTGATCCCGGTTTTTAACAGATAGTCCCACTTTATTTTATGAATAAATATCATCCATAACACGAAACCCAGTATGGCAAATCCCAGTTGATAACGAAAAAGGAAACTTAATCCGAATACGATACCCAGCAAGAACGGTTTGATCTTTTCCCTGCTGTTTCCGAAAAAAACGACCAGGGAGAGCATGAAAAGTAATCCCGACCAGGTTTCGGAAGAGAAACGGACACTGATAAACGGAATGAACCAAAGGAAATAAGATAACAAGTGATATAATTTCCTGTCGCTTTCTACGGGAAACAGGTGTTCGGTCCTTTTTATAAACAGCCGGATGATCAGCAGCGCCAATATTGCCGTTATTAACCGCAATACAAAAACCTGTTGATATTGGTCGGTAATGTGGACGGTATTTAATACGGTGAAGATCAGATAACATAAAGTAGGTTGTACGGTCGACCTGAGCCGCGCATTAAATTCCCACGCCATATCGTCGGCAGTATGCGTACCCGTTTTGATACCGGCGAATTCAATGATCTGGTATTGTTCGTCAGCATAATACCATCCGTGACTGTTGTATGCTGTTACGCCGAAAACGAGGATCGCCAATAAAAAGGTCAGGTTATCAAACCTGAATATATTTTTAAAGTTTGAAGACATGCACTTCCTGTTTTTAGTCAGCCGGAATTAAATCTTTGAAGAGATGACCATTCTTTCTATAATTTTTTTGGAATAGAAACTCGCCACTTTTTGGATGAAAGCCTGGAAATCGACAGGGGATTTTTCATCGGAAGTATCCGAAATGGTACGGATCACGACACAGGGAATATTGTACTCATAACATATCTGAGCCACCGCAGCACCTTCCATCTCTACGCACAGAATAGAAGGGAGCCGGGATTTCAAATCATCCTTTTGGACCGAAGAAGAGAAAAACTGGTCCCCACTGGCTATATCACCTGTATGGCAACGTGGCGAGGTTATATGAAAGGATGCCAGGTCTTCATTATTGAAGGTCTTGTCTGAAATTAGTTTCTCGATGGTAGAGGAAGTAGCTGACAGCAAACCGGGATCGCATTCGAAAAATACTTTTCCGTCAAGCGGGATCTCATATTGTTTCATCATGGGACGTGAGTCCATATCGTGTTGCATGAGCCGTTTGCCTATTACAATATCCCCGATCCGGAGTTCATCGCTGATCGCTCCCGCCACTCCCGTGAATATCAGTTCCGTAATATTGAAGATGTTGATCAGTGTGGATACGGTAGTGGCGGCAGCCACCTTTCCCCATCTGGAAAATACGACGACAACTTTAATTCCGTTAATGGTTCCGCGATAATAATGACGCCTTCCGATCACTGTTTCTTCCGGATTTTCAACTAACGCTATAACACCGTTTACTTCTTCGTTCATAGCGCCCATAATACCTACGACTCTTTCTTTCATATTTGATCAATATTTATAATTTCAGCCCTGGAGGCTATTCATAATTTTTGTTGGCGATACATATTTTTTTCGTGATTGCACCTTCCTGCGTTAGAATCCTTGCCATATAAACTCCCGGTGAAAATGATCCGGTATGGATCTTATATTCAAGATCATTACCCTTGATAGAATACAGGCATTGGGAGAGTGTATTGTAAATCTCAATGCGCTCTACCGGAACAGTTGATTTAATATAAAAATAGTCTGATGCCGGATTGGGATATAATGAAATACCAGGATCAGGTATATTGTAAATATTAGTGCTGGTAAGAGGTTCTACGGTTATATCATCGAGAAGTAACTGTGCTCCTTTAAATCCTTGGTAAACAAAAGCGAATTCTACCTGTGATTCGCCTGCCAGGTGTTGCAGGTTGATTTTGGCTTCCGTCCAGTGAAAATTGGAAAAAGGTCTTGTTGCACGGGAATCCCAGAGCGGAGTTTCATCATAAGTGTTTCCCCCGTCAGTACTCGCTAATACAACAAGATAATAATGTTGATGAGGGTATATCGACCAATAATAAGACATGCAAAACCAGAAGCTTAATTTCATCGGGTAGGTTTCACCGGAAAAGTCGAAAATAGGGGAGGCCAGCACCTCGTTTTGTTCTTCCAGGGTATCTCTCAGGCAACTGATGCTATGATATCCCTCATGTGTGAGGTATTTACGGGTTATTTCCCATGTTACGGAGGAAGTTGATTCTATATCCCAACACCCTAATTTATTCTCAAAACCTTCTTTCCAGGGAAAATTCCGGATCGGGACGTTACAATCGATTGCCAGTCCGGATACTGCCATAAGTGTATCGGTCGCGCCATGACTGCTGAAAGAGATATTGCCCCGATAGTTTCCCGGTGTCGTCGGATGGAACCTTATATAGAAACTTTGCTCAGTGATCATGGTATTCGCGGGAACGAGAAGTGTATCCCTGAAATTGGATCCGTCAAAAGAAATCTCAAATGGAGTCAGGGCAGAGATCGTGATAGGTGATGTCAGATTATAGCCCAGGATCTTTGATTTTTTAATTTCCGAGAATTTTCCCGCAGCTGTAGTCCCGAGATCCATAACAGAATTAACCGGCACAAGGGTTACGGCCGAGGGTAAGGTGTCTATCTTGAAATTTGTGATCCAGAGTTCATATTGATCGGGGGCTGATTCTACTTTAATTCCGATCTGTATTACCTGGTTTTTGAAGTTGTGGAGTGGCATTAACGGAGTTGTGCACCATGCGTTATTGTTCACTGTCTGAGTGGGCAGGATCTGGATGGCGTTTTGGAAATTATCCCATTCCGTGAGGACATATACGGAAAATTTTTCTTCAAAGAAAATACTGAGCGTCCGGTAATCAAAAGAGAGTACCAAGGTAGAATCGGAAATCAGGAACGGTTCGGAAATGAGCCAGTCATTGGCACCGCGTTCGGGCGAATACCTATATCTTACCGCTTGATTCACAGTGTCTATAATCAGAGGAGATATATCCTGGTTCGCATTGACCGATGTCCAGCATTCCATGTTCCTCGCAAAATTATTATGGTAAGGATAGGTTGCTACGGGGCTGCATGAGATGGCGTTTCCAAACAGGCAAATAGTTAACGTATCTTCAATTTTTGGGGAATGGATCCTGACCGTGCCGCTATCAGGCCCGGTTAATACAGGATTATAACGGATAAAAAAAGTACGGTTAAAATGTAAAGCGGAATCACCCGGTATTTGGATATCGGAGAAAAAATCAATACCATCAGGAGAGATGTCAAACGGAGGGTCAACTTTGATATTCAGGGGCTCGCGGATATCCAGTGCCTGAAGTTCCGCTGTAAGGATCCCGTACCTTCCCGTACTGATGTTTCCGAAATCTAGGGTATCCCCCGAAACTAAATTGAGTAGCGGAGATATGGAATCTATCCGGAAATTATCTACCACGAAATAAAGTCCGTCCGCTTTAGCCGTTTCCACACGTATGGCAATATGGATTTTTTCTCCCGCGAATCCGGACAGGTCGATGATCTGTCTTTCGAATTCTTCGTAATTGGAGACGATCCTCGCAGGCAATAATAATGTAGAGACGACTGTTGTTTCCCGGAGATCGCTTAACGCCCATACTGAGAATGTTTCAGGTTTGGGAACGGCTACCAGTCCCATTAATACTTCATAACCGGTTAAATAATCGAAAGAAGCATATAAAGGCTGGTTGATGTCCATTAACGGCGATATAAGCCAATCATCTGCGTATGCGCTGCCCGGATCTATAGAATGAAAGTAGACGGCCATCCCATTATCGGCGGTATCGGTGATCAGGGAGAATTTTCCCATTTGATCATTGGCGTCCTGATTGGCATCCAGCATGGTCCAGCAATAATTTTCCACAGCATCCAGATCAAAGTTATGAATATAGGGATAATCGGTTTGCACGAAGCAACCGATGGCTTTTCCGGTCAGCCTGATCGTGTCGCTGATATTGGCTCCGCTCTGTAAAAGCACAATTCCCGTGTCCGAACCCTCGGTCAATGGTTCGTATGATATATAGATTATCTCGCCTCCTGTGCCCAAAGTCAGGCTTTGACTGAAATGTATTCCGTCCCGGGATATGGCAAAAGGAGAACTGATACTGGCCATAACCGGAGAAGTGAGGTAATGTCCGGAAATACCGGTATTGGTGATGGTCTTACTTCCCAGTACCGTATAATCGAAATCTATAACCGGACGATTTATATTTATTGCCGGTACGGAGGGTACGCTCGAAATAGAGATGTCATCAATAAACAACGCAAACCCGTTAGAGGAAACGTAATTTAAAGCAATGTGACGGGCACCGGCCGGGAAATGAAAAACAAACTCGGTCCATATATCGGAGATTTCCATATATTCGTCCTGCTGGACAAAAATAAAATCATCCGGATGAGTAGTGGTGGTGGTATAGCCGACCTTCAGTTTTTCTGTGAATTGTGGTGTGAACGACCTGGCCCGGAATTTCAGCGTTACCCCGCCGGGATGTTGGAGTAAAGGACTGATGATCCAGTCGTTATTCGCCGTATGGACCGCCCCGAAGGAAACCAGGCATTTTTCTCCCGAATGCGGGGTTACCGTGCGCAGGGGAGGCCGTGTCATATTCGGGTTAAAAACCATAAAAGCCATCGGAGAACCATTGTCGGGAAAATTAAATCCTTCGATCCCATACGTGATATCCTGGTCAAGATCGAGGAACGTCCACGGGCCTGCCGGATTAATGTTGAAATTGGGATAGGTTTCAAATCCATCGGAAATGATAACCTGGGCATTTATTCCGGAAAGAATAAATAAGATCCCTAAGAAATTAAATAATTTTTTTAACACTGGTTCATAATGGGTTATTGTTCAGGCAAAGATACATTCTTTTTCGGATAATGAGAATCTTAGTGCATAAAAACCTCAGGCAATCTCCTCCGATATGAAGAAGAAGTTGATCTGAAACCGATATGACCGTATAAGCTAATCTTAAAATCCGTTAAAAGGAATATAAAGAGGAACTAATAAGAGCAGGAACCCGATCACGATCAGGCTGAGGATAAAAGGCCAGATGAATTTTACCCATTTGGCATACGGGATTTTGGCAATACCCAGCACTCCGATCAGTACGCCGGAAGTAGGAGTGATCATATTGGTAAAGCCATCCCCGAACTGGAAAGCCAGCACGGTTAGTTGACGGGAAACCCCGATGATATCCGAAAATTCAGCCATCATGGGAATGGTGAGCGCCGCTTTGGCCGAACCGGAGGGAATAATGATATTCAATAGGTTCTGAATGACATACATGCCTCCGATAGCGCCTTCTTTGCTGGTATTGACCATAGATTGCGATATGGCATACAGGATGGTATCGATGATCTTTCCGTCTTCCAGGATGATGATAATTCCTCCCGCCATTCCTACTACTAAAGCGGCTACCATAATGTCTTTGCAACCTTCGAGGAAAAGGCGGATATTGTGGTCGAATTTAAAATTATAAGCAAATCCGGCTGCAAAGCCCATCGCGAAAAACAGTGCGGCAATTTCCATTACATACCAGTGGTAACCCAATACTCCGACTACCAATACCACAATGGTCAGCAATAACAGGGTGAGGATGAAATTATGAACGGATTTGCGGATCGTGAAAAATCCCAACACGATAAATCCTGCCGCGATGAACGGGAACAGTAATACCTGGTAATGTCCGCTTCCGATGGATATCCGGGTGTAAGTCAACGCGAAGGCGCAATAAATCAAAATTCCGGAAACCAATGCGTAAATGATCCAGGTCGCCACGGATGATTTTTCCTTTTTATTTTCCTGTTCTGTTTCTGAATTCCGGTCCCGCCAGACGCTGTCCAAATTATACATAATGGATTTATGAGGTCTTTTTTTGATCCGGGCGGCATACAAAAGTGTAAATGTAATGGCGATAGCAGTCAATACCAGCCAGCATATAAAACGGTATTCTATTCCCGAAAACGTAGGCAGCCCGGATAATCCCTGTGCAATACCGATCGTGAAAGGATTCAGCATTGCGCCTGCAAATCCCACATGGGCCGCCACATAACAGATCAAGACTCCCACAATGGAATCATATCCCATGGAGATGGCCAGTGGTACGAATATGATGATGAAGGCGAGTGTCTCCTCGCTCATGCCGAATATAGCGCCGAAAAGACTGAACATGATCATGATGAGAACGATCACGATGTTATTGACCCCGATCACCTGAAAGAATTTATATCGTTGTAACTTTTCGGTACTTTTCAGAAAAGAGATGATTCCCGTATCGATAGCTTTCGTGGCGTTCATGATCCAAAAAGCGCCTCCGATCATCAGAATGAACACGATAATCTGCGCAGTTCTCACAAATCCCTTGAAAAAAGCGGTAAATATCTGCCAGGTTTGAGGTTCGTGATCCACCCTTTCGTATGAATCGGCTATCACGACATTTCTTTCGACTCCGTCCACCGTAACGGTTTGTCGGGCGAATTCACCTCCGGGAACGATCCATGTGAGGATTGCGCAAACGACAATAATGGAAAAAACGATGGTAAACGTGTGGGGAATCTTAAGTTTTTTCATGCTGATAAGGTATAAATATCAAATACTTTTTACGGAACCGGATAATTTTATTTTCCTGTAATAGTAAAGCAATACGCCTGAGGTAGTTAAGGTGGCTACGATATCGGATGCGGCGGTCGACAGCCATACACCGTCCAATTGAAAATAGACCGGCAGGATAAACAGGAAAGGTATCAGGAATATGGCTTGTCGGGTAAGAGATAAAAATATGGCAACTTTGGCTTTTCCGATAGCCTGGAAAAAGTTGGAAACCACAATTTGAAAACCGACGAAGCCGAAAGCCGCCAGGTTAATCCGCATTCCCCTTATGATCAGTAAGGTCATTTCTTCGTGATCGGTAAAAGCCTGGGCAATTTGCCGGGGAAAGAATTCCGCGATCAGAAAACCGAATACGGAGATACCGGTGCCCCACAGGATTGTCAGTTTCAGTGTTTTGATCACCCGGTCCGTTTTTCCCGCCCCGAAATTATATCCCGCGATCGGTTGCATGCCCTGGGTTAATCCCAGGATGATCATGACGAGCAAAGAGCTCACGCTGTTGATAATGCCGAAAGCGCCGATTGCATAATCCCCTCCGAATTTCCTTAATTGCAGGTTAATGACCGTCGTGACCAGACTGGCCAGTATATTGATAATAAAGGGCGACATGCCGATAGCGAAAATATCGAGTATAATTCTTTTGGATAATCTAAAACTTCCCCGTTCAAAATGGATATAAGGTTTCTTACTGCAAAAATGAGCTAAGATCCAAATAAGTCCTATGGTCTGGGAAATAACGGTAGCGAAAGCGGCCCCTTTAATGCCCCACTGGAATGTGAAAATAAAAACAGGCGCCAGGATAATATTAATACCTACCGTGAGTAAAATGGAGATCATGGCTTTGGCCGGATGACCGGAAGCCCGTAAGATATTATTCAATCCGAAGAAGACATGCGTAATGACATTGGCTGCTAAAATGACCTGCATAAAATCCCGGGCGTAGGGGAGTGTATCGGGACTTGCCCCGAACGCATGCAGGATGTTATCCAGGAAGATCAGTGAAATGACTGAAAATGAAATTCCGATGATGATATTGAGCATAAAAGCATTTCCCAGAATACGGACGGCATCTTCCCGGTGCTTTTGTCCCATCCGGATAGACACCATCGCTGCCGCTCCCGCACCCACCAGTGTACCGAAAGCCACGGCAAGATTCATAATGGGAAATGTAAGCGCAAGACCGGAAATCGCCAGAGGGCCCACGCCTTGTCCTATAAAAATACGGTCGATAACATTATAGAGAGAACTGGCTGTGGTAGCGATAATGGCAGGGAGAGCGTAATGAAGCAAGAGTTTGCCGATCTTTTCTTCTCCCAGTTCGTTTTTATTTGTCTCCATACCGCTGTATCTTTCTTTTAATTTCCTCTAATTGACGGAGTAACGGATTTTGTTTTTTTTGCAATCGATAATAACGCCAGGCTCCTTTAAACTTTAAGAATGCTATTTTGTAATGATAAAATATGAACAACGACCCGAAAGCGGCAAGTACGTATAACAGTGCAAACCATAATTTTCCGGATAATACCCAGGAAAGGATGAAAAGAGTAAGATACATCAGGGGAAATGTGATCACGAGGCTGGGTGCGAAATTCATGGAAGAATGTAACTGCTTATCTTTGATTCTGTTCTTCAGCAATTGAGGAAAAGAGAAGGGTAAAATATTATTGATCCATCCGAAAAGGAAAAAAGGAAAAGTGAGCAGTAATAATAGCGCACGTCCCAGTAATCCCGACATTTTTATCTTTCGGTTTACCAGCCAGTCCCGTATTCCCAGTTTCCGGACTCCCTGATCATATTCCCGGGCCATATTCATCAATCCTTCAAAACGAGCCTGATCTTCCTGTCGTATATGGTCTAACTCAGCGACAATTTCCATATCTTCCAGCTTCCGGGCGTAAATGTCGCCGGGATCTTTGCCTTTACTGATCAGCCGTTCTTTATGGAGCATTTTACGGATGATATCGTATTCCTCAAAAAAATCAGGTCCTTCGTCCAGTGTAATGGCTTTTAATCTTTCCCGGGCCCTTTCATTTAATTCCAGGTAAGCCTGATTAGGTTCTTTTTCATATACCGGCATTAAATCATCGATAAAGAAGGGTTCGCCGACGGTAAGTACAACCTTTGACCTGAAATTGTAATAGTTGTCATAATAAATATTGACGGGCAATACTTTAATTCCCCGGGAATCAAATTTTTCTTCCGCGTAGAAAGCCACCCTGGGGAAACCTTTTTTAAAACTTCCCAGGTAATTACCGTGTTGGTGCGCCGCTTCCGGAAACATCGCCAGCGTACCGCCGCGTTTTAAAACATCGGCTGCAATATGGAAAGTATTGCTGTTGGAACGGACATCGTCCCGGTTCCCGTCACGATCCCGGAAGGTCGGCAGAATCTTAAGGAAACGTAATAACTTAGCCACCGTGTCCTTTTTGAAGATATCTCCACGCGCGATAAAAACCGGCTGGCGTTTATCGTCGAACATATACAAAATAATGAGAGCGTCGGTAAGTCCGTTCTGATGATTGGCGTATATAAAGGTGGGCTCTCCCTTCGGAGGGATATTTTCTTTATTTACGATCCTGTATTCTTTATAGTAAAAATAGTTATGGTTTAATCTCAGGTAACGATTATAGAGATCATATTTCCATGAGAATCGGTCAATATGAGAAAAGTCGATCATACCGCTCAATATTAGAAAATGTGAGTGAAAATGCTTTAGCGCACAATAGTTAATTCCTGTATAATGTTTTGCGCATTGGCAAATTTATCCACGATAAAAAGAAAATACCTGGCGTCGAGACTGATATTCCTGCAACGGCTTACGTCATAGTTGATATCGCTCATCGTACCTTCCCAGACGCGGTCGAAATTGACACCGATCAATTCCCCGTTCGCATTAATAACGGGACTTCCGGAATTACCTCCCGTAGTATGGTTGCTGGCGATGAATGCGACCGGTAATTCTCCTTTTTCATTGGCATAGATACCATAATCCCGGGCTTCATATAAAGATTTCAGTTTTGGATCGACCTGATAATCGAAAACCTCCGGATTTTCTTTTTCCATCACTCCGTCCAGCGTAGTGTAATAAACATATTCTATGCCGTCTGCAGGATAGAATCCCTTAACCTGTCCGTAAGTTACCCTCATGGTAAGATTTGCGTCAGGATAAAAGATTTTGGAATCCGCATCTTTTTCCATGAGTGCCTTCACATAATTCCTGTACAAAGCATCCAATTGGCCTTCCATTCCGGAAATGGCTCTCTGGTTCAGGAAAAACTGTTCATAACCAGGTACTAATAATTGGAATAATGGTTCTTTTAATAATTTCTGCCAATCTTTTTTCGCCGATTTATCAATAAAAGCAACTAAGGATGCCTGATCACTGAAAATAGATTTCTCATATATTTCATCCGCCATTTTTTGCAGGGAACTTACCGGAATATTGATATAACGCTGTAATTCGGAGGGAATAAGGGCCGGATCAATCGTGGTAAAGTAATAATGCAATAAACTTACGAAAACTTCTTTGTCGATAGGTTTGTAAAATTTGGAATAAAAATTATCGACAGGCCTGATCAATTTTGCTTTCGCGCTATTGAATTCTTCCATGGTTGTCGCTTTATTCTCTGCCAGATATATTACCGGCATGAAATTGGAATAGGCGAAACGGAAAAGCTCGATGGCCAGAAACGTTTCTCCGAGATAAGAATTAATAGTGGCATAAGGCCGGTATTCCTGATAGAAATTTTTAAGATCGGGAAGTACAGTGCCGTATAAATCTTTTCTTGCCGAATTCTGATTTACCCATTCGGTAAATTCCCTTTCTTCTTTTCTTTTTTTATCAATAGCGCCTGTTTCTTCAAGTCCTTTATTTTCCCCGATCCATTTTTTCCAGCCGTTTGAAATAGAATTGGCTTTGGCTGAATACATTAACCTGATCTCAATCGACTGGTCCATATATTTTTTCATGATATCCAAACGTTCTCCGCGTTGATGGATAGCGACCGGATTTTGTACCTCCGTTATAATTTCGACACCGTCCCCGGTAAGGAATTGGCGCGTGGTACCGGGATAACCGAAGACCAGTGTAAAGTCGTTCTCCTCAATTCCTTTTACTGAGATATTGAAATATTTTTTTGATTTCATCGGGATATTATCTGTGGAATAATCGGCCGGTTTCCCGTCTTTCCCGGTATACACACGGTATAAGGAGAAATCCCCGGTATGTCGGGGCCACATCCAGTTATCGGTATCACCGCCGAATTTACCGATACTTTCGGGCGGAGTACCTACGAGACGTACATCCCTGTAAGTTTCGTTGATGAACATGAAATACTGGTTCCCGTAATAAAAGGGCTTGATCACCGCCGTGTAGTGGGTGCCGGCCACTGCTTCTTTGGTAAGTTTACTGATATTTTGCCGGATAATTTTTTCACGGTCTGCTTCCGGTTGTCCGGAAGAGGTTCCTTCCAGTACGGCTTCCGTCACGTCTTCCATCCTGACCAGGAAAGTAACGGTTAGTCCGTTATTCGGTATTTCTTCCGATTTGGTTTTGGCCCAGAATCCGTTATGCAGGTAATTGTTTTCTAAGGTGCTGTGTGCCTGTACGTAAGAATATCCGCAATGGTGATTGGTCAAAATCAGCCCTTCCGGGGAAATGAGTTCTCCGGTACATCCTCCGCCAAACAACATGATCGCATCTTTCATACTGTGGTGATTAACACTATAGATGTCTTCCGCCGTTAATTTAAATCCCAATTGTTGCATTTCCGCTTCGTTGTATTTCAGGAACAATGGGATCCACATCCCCTCGTCTGCTTTTATATGGCAGAAAAGAGCTAAAAATGTAATCGTAAGTATAATTCTTTTCATATGATGATTTTATAGCCGCAAATATACGATTTTAACTTTAAATCCGCTACCTGAACTATGGAAGAACGGTATACGGATTATTCCGGCTATAAAATGAAATTCAGGATAAATATAATATGTAATGAATATTACACTGGTCCCTGAGTTTATCGAAGGGACCGGTGATGATGAAAAAATACGTATATAGAATTTTCTTATTGCTTACCCCACGCTACCTTCAAGGCTTATGCTCAGTAATTTCTGGGCTTCAACCGCAAACTCCATAGGAAGTTTGCTCAACACTTCTTTGGCGTATCCGTTCACGATCAGGCTGATAGCCGTTTCTTTATCGATACCTCTCTGTTGGGAATAGAAAAGCTGGTCATCCGAAATTTTGGAAGTAGTCGCTTCGTGTTCCAGGATGGAAGTTTTGTTGTGGCAATCAATATAAGGCCAGGTATGGGCGCCGCATTGGTCACCCATCAACAGGGAATCGCACTGGGAAAAATTACGGGCTTTCTCTGCTTTTTTGGCTACTTTTACCAGTCCGCGGTAACTGTTCTGGCTTTTCCCTGCGGAAATACCTTTGGAAACGATCAAACTCCGGGTGTTCTTTCCAAGATGTATCATTTTGGTTCCCGTGTCGGCTTGTTGATAATTATTGGTCACGGCTACCGAATAGAATTCGCCTACGGAATTATCGCCCTGCAATACACAACCGGGATATTTCCAGGTAATGGCGGAGCCGGTTTCCACCTGGGTCCATGATATTTTTGAGTTGTCGCCCTTACATAATCCTCTTTTAGTAACCAGATTATAAATTCCCCCTTTTCCTTCTTTGTCTCCGGGATACCAGTTCTGTACGGTCGAGTATTTGACTTCCGCGTCTTTCATGGCAATGATTTCCACTACTGCTGCGTGGAGTTGGTTCTCGTCGCGTTGCGGTGCTGTACACCCTTCCATATAACTTACGTACGAACCTTCGTCGGCGATAATAAGTGTTCTTTCAAACTGTCCGGAATTAGCCGCATTGATACGGAAATAGGTTGACAATTCGATAGGGGAACGTACCCCTTTGGGGATATAACAGAAAGACCCTTCACTGAAAACTGCAGAATTGAGCGCCGCATAAAAATTATCTCCGACAGGCACTACGGAAGCCAGGTATTTTCTTACCAGATCAGGATGTTTCTTGACCGCTTCGCCGAAAGAACAAAATATGATTCCCAGTTTTTCGAGGGTATCGGTGAAAGTGGTTTTGACCGATACGGAATCTATTACGGCATCCACGGCTACTCCTGCCAACTGCTTTTGCTCTTCCAGGGATATTCCCAATTTATTAAATGTGTCCACAAGTTCAGGGTCTACTTCATCCATACTGTTCAGCTTCTTTTTCTGTTTAGGGATGGATAGGTAAATGATATCCTGATAGTCGGGACGCTGGAAATCCAGATGGGCCCAGGTCGGTTCTTTCATGGTAAGCCATTTCCGGTAAGCATTCAGCCTGAATTCCAGTAACCATTCGGGTTCTTCTTTCCGGGCCGATATTCTCCGGATGATATCTTCATTTAATCCTTTCGGGAATTCTTCGACTTCAATATCCGATACAAAACCGTATTTGTAGTCACTTGAAGTGATATCTTCTAAAATTTCATTAGCCATTGACGGGACAATTTATGGAGTTTGAATCCGGGTTAAGAGATAAAAATCTTTCCGCTTCGATGCCGGCTTTACAACCCGACGCGGCTGCGGTTATGGCTTGCCGGTAAGAAGGATCCTGAACGTCTCCGGCTGCGAAAACGCCCGGCACATTCGTAAAAGGAGTTCCGGGAATGGTTTTAATATAGCCGCTCTCGTCCAGTTCCAGATGGCCCTGGAATAGTTCCGTAACCGGATGGATTCCGATCGCGATAAAAACGCCTTCCACGGGAAGTAAGGTTTCCTGGTCATTGGTGACATTCGACAGTCGTATGCCCGTAACCTGGCGCATAAACCCTTTTTGTTCCCCTACAATTTCGGAAGGAACGCTGTTCCAGATTACTTCAATGTTTGGTGCGGAGAAAACCCTTGACTGGTATGCCGCGCACGCCCGTAATTTATCACGGCGGTGTATGATATATACTTTACTGCATCTGTTGGCGAGATAGAGCGCTTCTTCCATAGCCGTATCTCCTCCGCCTATTACGGCCACCTCTTTTCCTGCGAAGAAAGCCCCGTCGCAGGTGGCGCAACTGGATACGCCGTAACCACGGTAATGCTTCTCACTTTCAAGTCCCAGCCAGCGCGGTGTTGCTCCGGTGGCTATGATCACGGTCTCCGCAATAAATTCTTTTCCGGAATCGACTTTACAATGGAAAGGTCTTTTGGAAAAATCGACACTTGTCACGGTACCGCTTTCCATACGGGTTCCTGCATGGATGGATTGTTCCCTGATATCTTCCATGATCTGCATTCCTGCTTCTCCGTTCGGATAACCGGGGAAATTCTCCACTTCCGAAGTGATGGTCAACTGGCCTCCCGGTTGCATCCCGGTAATCAATACCGGTTCCAATCCTGCACGTGAAGCATAAATACCGGCCGTGTAACCTGCCGGTCCGGAGCCTATAATGAGACATTTTGTATTTTCCGTCATAACTTTAAAGAGCTATAGTTTATATTCTGTTTTTTTCTGTTATTGATTAATCTCGTTCAGGAATTCAAAGCAGCCTTATATCTTTTAATGGTCTCTTCCAATCCTAAATATAAAGCGTCGCTGATCAACGCGTGACCGATAGAAACTTCCAGTAACCCGGGAATATGTTGCGCGAAGTATTGCAGGTTTTCCAGCGAGAGGTCATGCCCGGCGTTAAGCCCCAAACCTTGTTCCCGCGCGACTAAAGCCGCTTCTTTAAATGGCCGGAGAGCGCTTTCAGGATCATTCTGATAATTTGATGCGAAGCTTTCCGTATACAATTCAATACGATCGGTTCCGGTTGTAGTGGCATGCACGATCATTTCCGGTTCCGGATTCACAAAAATGGAAGTACGGATACCGGCATTCCTACAGCGTGAAATCACCTCTTTTAACATCTGTTGGTTAACAATAGTATTCCATCCATTGTTCGAGGTGAGAGCGTCCGGGGCATCGGGGACAAGCGTCACCTGGTCCGGCTTTACCAGTAGCACCAAATCCAGGAACGAATCGGAAGGATAGCCTTCGATATTAAATTCCGTGGTCACTATTTTTTTTAACGCGGTTACATCCTCATAGCGGATATGCCTTCCGTCGGGACGGGGATGTACGGTAATACCCTGGGCACCGAATTTTTCGCAATCCCGGGCCACCTTAAGCAAATCCGGTACGTTTCCGCCGCGCGCATTGCGTAAAGTCGCGATTTTATTGATGTTTACACTAAGTTTTGCAGGCATAATCCTTTGATTATAAGGTTATTTTAATGGTCAATTAGCCAAGCAAATTTACACAAATTTCCGGTATGAAATTCCCGGTAACAAAGAAATATGTCATGAAAAAAGAGGAAAAAAAAATAAATAGCCAAGAAATTATTCCTGTCCGTTAACCTGAATTTGTTTTAAAAAGTTTTCCAGCAGTTCGTTAAATGCATCGGGATTATCATAATTGGCATTATGAGAGGCTTTCGGGATTGCAATGGCGGAAATGTTTTGTTCCCGGGCCCATTGCCGGCAAAGAGAAGGCACTTTCCCCGTTTTGTCAAATTCACCGTAAGTTATCAGCAAAGGACAATCAATAGCCAATTTTTCCGTACGGGTGAGAAAATCCCGGTAGATGGTATCCAGAATGCCGATAATTTCTTTTTTACTCAATTTCTTAAGGGTTTGCATCATATAACGGAAAGAGTCCCGGCTGTATGAATTGCCTTTTGCCATTTCCTTTATTAAGGTATTGTAAGGATATACTTTGAAAAACAAAGAGCTGTTACGAATGAACCACCGGTCGGTCGATGACAGGTATTGATTGCCGAAAGGATTGGAGCCTATAAAAGAAAGGGATTTGACGGATTGAGGTTCGGTTTTGTATAATTCCTGGATAATATATCCGCCCATAGATTGTCCAACGAAATGAGCTTTTTCTATCTCTTCCATTTTCAGGATGTTCGATAATTCCAGCGCGGCATTGGTCAGGGAAAAATGCTTGTAAGGTCTGGATAGTCCATGTAAGGGAGCATCCCAGACGATTACTTTATATTGAGAAGAAAAATAACCAACCTGATGTTTGAAAAGGTCATGGTCCGCCGCGGCACCATGGGTGAATACGATCACCTCCTCATGATCGCCTTCCGTCCAGTAATGGATCTCTCCATTCTGGTTAATTTCAATCCGTTCTTTCATAAATAGATAATATCATTAAACACAACCATCCCCATAAAATGTTTAGTGGAAATTAAAGTATTCTTATGGCGACTATATAAGTTGCTCGTGGGGGTCACGGGATCAGTTTCAGTTCCTTTAAAGGTTGTAAAATAAAATCCCTTTCCCACATATGGGGATGCGGAATGGTTAATTCCGGAGATACCATGGTGAGGTCGTCGTATAATAAAATATCAAGATCGATGGTTCGATCCTGATATTTTGGTTTGTCGTTGATATATCCGGTTTTTTCGGTACGGCCAAGTCTGATTTCAATTTCTTTTAGTTTGGATAAAAGATCCAAAGGAGGAAGTTCCGTGGAAACGATAATCACCTGGTTGAGAAATCTAGAAGATTCGAATCCCCAGGAATCTGTTTCATATACGGATGAACTTTCTACTATTTCTCCTATTTCGATTTCTATCAGTCTGCTGGCTTCACGAAGGTATTCTTCCCGTTTTCCGATATTGCTTCCTAAAGAGATAACCGCTTTGGCCATATCTGAAATCTCATACTGCCGGACGAACGGAATATTATTCCTGCGGATTGATATCGAATAATTCTACTTCGAAAATGAGGGTGGCACCGGGTTTGATAGCGCCGCCGGCTCCTCTGTCGCCGTAAGCCAGGTCGGAAGGAATGTAAAAAATGAATTTTGAACCTACGGGCATCAGTTGTACGCCTTCTGTCCATCCGCTAATCACCTGGTTAAGTCCGAAAGTAATGGTTTCACCTCTTTGTACGGAAGAATCGAAAACCTGTCCGTCAAGGGTAGTACCGTGATAATGTACTTTCACGCGGTCGGTAGCGGTCGGTTTCGGACCGGTACCCATTTTTATCACTTTATATTGTAAGCCGCTCGGGGTTTCTATAACACCTTCTTTAGTTTTGTTTTCAGCGAGGAAAGCCTCACCTTTGGCTTTCTCAACACCTACATCCTTATTTTGCGCTTCCTGGATCTTTTGGTTCAATACATTGAAAATTTGTTCCATTTCTTCACGGGAAAATTGATTTTTTCCTTCCAGGGCGTCTCTTAATCCCTGCATAAAGATATCCTGGTTGATATCAATACCCACTTCTTTGAAATTTTCTCCTGCATTAGCGCCTAATGCATAACTGATTTTTTGGTCGTCTGTCATTGTTTGTTGTGATTTTACGGTAAAACTTATTCCTGTTAAAAACAAGCATACGCTGATTGCTAATAATTTTTTCATTGTTTGATGTTTAATAGATCGCAAAAATACAAAAAAATATATACGGGCTAAAAGGCGCTATACGGGACTTATTGCTTTCTTTTAGGCACCGGGAAAAAATACCGGTGTTGCATTTTTCGTTCTTCTATATTTTTTACCACTTTTATTTTTTCCTGTGTATAAGGATTATAGCCCAGATAAAATATGGCGGTAGATAATGTCATCGGGGTAGGGGTGAATTCCTGAACCTGATCGGTATGAAGACGGTATTTTTTTGCCGTAACGGCTAATGATGCCATATCTTCGGTTGTGGTTCCCGGGTGCCCGGAAATAAAATAGGGTATAAGTTGCTGGTTTTTACCACATTCCCGATTCAATTCATTGAAGCGGTCCAGGAACAGGATAAATTGTGAAAAAGCCGGCTTCCTCATCAGGGAAGTCACTTTTACTGCCGTGTGCTCTGGAGCAACTTTAAGCCGTCCTGAAACATGGTGGTGGACCACGGTCCGGGCATATTCGGTCAGGTGGTTTTTCCTGTCAAGTTCTTTATTACGGGTGACCAGCATTTCATAACGTATTCCGCTGCCGATCGTGATCTTTTTCACGCCCTTTATATTTCGGACCGCCCCGTAAAGCCTGATCAGGGCGCCGTGATCATAATTGAGATTCTTACATATTTCGGGAAAAAGGCAGGAAGCTCTTTGGCAGGAACTGCATTTTTGTTCATCCGATCCTTTCATTTTGTACATATTGGCGGAAGGACCTCCCAAATCGGTAATATGTCCTTTGAAATAAGGCCTCTGTACCAGGTCCTCCACTTCCTTTAAAATAGATTTTTCGGAGCGGGAAGCGATATATTTACCCTGGTGGGCCGATATTGTGCAGAAACTACACCCGCCGAAGCATCCCCGGTGCATGGTAATCGAATTTTTGATCATTTCAAAAGCCGGCACATCTCCCCGTTTCAGATATTTAGGATGAGGAGCGTTCATCATCCGGTCGTACATGGCCCAGTCGTCCATCTCTTTTTCACCGGGCAACGGATATGGTGGTTTTATCACCAGGTATTGGTTACCGTACTGCTGGATTAATGTTCTCTGAGACTTTTTATTCGATTCCTTTTCAAAAAGTACGAAATCCTCTCCATATTTTTTCGGGTCTTTTAATTCCGATTCGTAAGAGTTTAGCCGAACCACGTCAGGCCGGTTTTCATATTCCCGGATGTCTTTAGTGAGAAAGGCGATTTGCTTTATAGTTTTTAAGTTGTCTCTCCAATGGCCTGTTTTAAATGCCGTTGCCAGATCGGTCATCGGTTTTTCTCCCATTCCGTATACCAGCAGATCGGCTTCGCTTTCAAGCAATATGGAGGGTTTCAGGGTGTCGCTCCAGAAATCGTAGTGGGAAAGCCGCCGCATGGAAGCTTCGATGCCACCTAATACAATAGGGACATCGGGAAAAATTTCCCGGATGATTTTGGAGTATACGACGGAAGCGTAATCCGGTCTGAATCCGGCTTGTCCGCCTGCCGTATAGGCATCATTACTCCTCAATCTTTTATTGGCGGTATAGTGGTTGACCATGGAATCCATGTTTCCGGCCGTTACCCCGAAGAATAGTCTCGGTTTACCGAATTTTTTAAAATCACGCAGGTCATCCTGCCAGTTGGGCTGGGGGAGTACCGCCACTTTCAGACCTTCCCTTTCCAGTATCCTTCCTATAATAGCAGTTCCGAAAGAAGGATGATCCACATAGGCGTCTCCGGTAACCAGGATCACATCAGCCTGCTCCCAACCGAGTCTTTCCATTTCTTTTTTAGTAATCGGCAGAAAATGTTTACGGCTGTCCATGTAGAGAATTTTATTGCAAAAGTACTATTTATCAGGCAATAATTATCCGGGAAATCGGATAGTGAACAGTGAAAAATGATCCTGAAAACCGGAGATCAGTAAGTTATATTTGTAATATCCGGGAATTATATCGAAAATAAAATAATTCCCGGCACGTTATGTAGTAGTGTTAACGGAGACTTTAATCTAAAACAGATATATCCTTTTTTTGTATTTTTGCCACATATTAAATAGATTTATGATGAGAAAATTTTTTCTGGCACTCATAGCAGTGTGTTGCGTATCCTTAACCTATGCGCAGGAACCTACCTCTAACAAAGCGTTGAAAACTTTACCGGCAGTAGATATTAAGACTCTCGATGGGAAATCCTTTAATACCAAAGATATCGAGAATGACGGAAATCCGATCATTATAAGCCTCTGGGCTACCTGGTGTAAACCGTGTATCGCGGAGTTAACGGCCATAGCTGATGTTTATGACGATTGGATGGATGAAACCGGCGTGAAACTCTATGCCATTTCCACTGATGACTCCAAATCCACCTCCCGTGTAGCGCCCTTCGTGAACGGAAGAGGCTGGGAATATGAAGTACTACTGGATTCTAACCGTGATTTCCAGAGGGCCATGTCGGTAGCCGATATACCTTTCCTTTGCATCCTGAACGGAAAAGGCGAAATCGTATGGCAACATACTTCTTATGCTCCCGGTTCAGAGGAGGAAGTCTACGAAATTATAAAAAAACTTGCCGGTAAATAAATATGAAAAATGTCTATAAGGCTTTGCCAAAGGCTGTAGGTGCCCTTATTGCAGGCATATTGATTCTGGCAACCCAAACTTTACATGCCCAGGATTTCTTAAGCAGGAATAAGATCAGCGGCGATTTCGGATTTAACGGGATGTACTATATTCCGGATTCCCTCATCGGGGCCGAAGCCGTTGCCAGTAAAGTAAGGGCCAATGCTTTCCTTAATCTGTTGTATACCAACGGAGGCTTTTCAGCAGGTGTCAGATATGAATTTTATTCTTTTCCTTTACTGGACATGGAGAAGATCGGGTATAAAGGTCAGGGGATCACTTATTATTTCGCCGAATACCGGAATGATTTTATCCAGGTTACAGGAGGTACTTTTTATGAACAGTTCGGGAACGGACTTACCCTCAGGGCTTATGAAGACCGGCAGTTGGGTGTGGATAACAGCCTGCTGGGAGGAAGGGTCAAAGTAACTCCTTACAAGGGAATCGCCATTAAAGGTGTGTGGGGAATCGAACGGAAAAACTTTGATTTCAATTACGGCGACCGTGAAGATTACGTAAGGGGACTTGACGGGGAGATTAATTTCGGGGATATATTTCCCGTTATGGGTGAAAAAGGGTTTTCCTTTGGTATCGGAGGCAGCTTCGTGAGCAAATATGAGAAATCCACCCGTGATTATAATTTTGTATTTGATCCGGTTAATGATACGGTTCAGCATACAGGGGTTATTCCTGCCGATAAGATACCGCAGAATGTGGCGACTTGGGCGGCCAGGATGAATTTCGGTTATAAAGGTTTCCGTCTCGAGGGTGAATATGCGTATAAAATGAATGATCCGAATGCTTCCAATGAATTTATCTATAAGAACGGGGAAGCGTTATTCCTTTCCGCGACCTATTCCATGAAAGGGCTGGGCGTTTCCGCTTCCTTTATCCGCGCGGATAATATGGATTTCCGTTCCCAACGTATGGTGAAAGAAAATTCGTTATTGAATATTAATTATATCCCGGCTATCAACAGGCAATACTCTTATCAGCTTTTAGGAAACTACTCTTATGCAAGCCAGCCTAACGGACAGATAGGCGCGCAGGTTCAGGTGAATTATCAGATTCCCAGGAGGACCAAGATCGGCGGCAGATACGGAACGGATATTACATTTAATTATTCCCGTTTCCATAACATAAGGCGTGATCTTGACAGCGTAGCTATCGAAAATAATAATATTACGGGAACAGAAGGCTACCGTTCCCCGTTTTTTAAATTCGGTCCCGACCTGCTTTACCAGGATATCGGAATAGAGATAAGCAGAAGGGTGCATAAAGATTGGAAAGTGATCCTGGCATATAATTATATCACTTACAATCTTTGGTTATTGCAGGGACACGAAGATATGATGCGGGGTCATAATGTGGCCGTAGATCTTACTTATAAGATCAATAATAAACACGCGCTTCGACTTGAAGCACAACATCTGGCGACTAAAGATGATTTCGGCAACTGGATATATGCGATGCTGGAATATTCTATCAGTCCCAATTGGTTCATTACCATAGCCGACCAGTGGAATTACGGCAACGAAGAGGTCGCCAAAAGAATTCATTATTATAATATCTCCGCGGCTTATGTATTAGGAACTACCCGTATTGCCATGAACTTCGGTAAAACCCGTGAAGGAATTCTTTGTATAGGCGGCGTATGCCGTGCCGTACCTGCTTCTTATGGTTTAGGTTTATCCGTTACCACCTCATTTTAATTAAATCAGGAAGATAAAAATGAAAAAGATACTTTATTTACTCGGCATCATAACCATCCTGGTGATTGCCTGCGATAAAATCGAAGGGCCCTATTACCGGGACGACAGTTCGATCGTAATTCCTCCGGATGTGGAATTCCCTCCGCTGGATCCCAGTACAGTGATCCGGAAAATCTTAGTGGAAGAATATACCGGTCACTATTGCACTAATTGTCCCCTTGGTCATGAAATATTGGAAAGAATGGTAACCGATTTCGGCGAGAATATAGTTCCCGTGGGAATCCATGCCGGTACTCTGGCTTCTCCGCGCCCGGGCTTATATAAATATAATTTTATTACGGAAACCGGAGCCCTGCTATCTACCGATTTTGTAGTGGACGGTATACCGAAAGCCATTATCAACCGTACCCGTTTTGACGGCAGCTGGCTTGTTGATAAAGAATTGTGGCCGAACAGGGTGACAGAATTACAATCCGGTTTTACGGATGTCTATGCCGGTATTCAGATTGTGAATAAGTTTGATGAAGGTAAAAATATTTTGAATACTTACGTGAAAACCACCATGCTGGAAGATTATGATGAAGAACTGCAACTTTCGGTTTTCCTGTTGGAAGATCACGTGATTTCCCCGCAAAAGCAACCGGATAACAGTAACGACACGAATTATAATCACAAACATGTATTGCGGCTTGGAGTGAATGGAACATACGGAAGTACGCTATCTTCCACCGGTTATCTGGAAAAGGATTCTGCTTATACCGTTGGATATGCGATTGATTTTAAGGATAAAGACTGGAATATACGGAATACCAGCATCGTGGCATTCCTCCACAATCCGGTCACCCGCGAAGTATTACAGGTGGAAACTAAAAAAAGCATTGAGTAACCTCAATGCTTTTTTTATATTAAGATCAAATTCTTTTAGGATTTACTTCCAACGAAATAATCTTCTTTGTTATCGAACAGCACATTAAAACTGGTCATACTGCCGTATATGCGGGTAATATATTGTTGCAGGTTTACTTTATCTTCATCGTTCAGTTTGGTATTACTGTTAATATTCTGTTCCAGAACACGCAACCGGTCACGCATCATGACGATCTTATGGAAGAAAGTCTCGATCGGAATTTCTTTCGGCTTAAGGTCAGGATTGGCAGGCTGTAAGATCATGTTTCCACCGATCCATTTATCCCCCAGTTCTACTTTATTTTCTATGCCGTTATATTTTTCCAGTATATAAGTCAATACTTTTTCAAATTCTTTGATATTAAGTTTGGGACGACGATCCTCTTCCGCGGATTCGTTTTCCTCGATGATATCAAATTCGGCATTCAATTTGGTGAACTCTATTTCACCTCCTCTCACAAATATCACTTTGTAAGTCAGCGGAGCATTTTTACTGATAATCCCTTCGCCATATTTAGGATGGTCAATCCGGGTTCCGACATTAAGATCTTTTTCCATATGCTATAATTTATTTGGTATATGAATGGCACAAAAATAATATTTTTTGGTATTTGATTACTTTTAAACGTAAAAAATGGAAATAAGTTGAAAATCGTACTTTTTCCTTTTTTCATTGTAATCAATAAGCCATGATAAAGCCGTATGATACACTTCCCCGTTTCTTTTGCATACTTAATCAAAAAGCCGGTTTGAGACCAGCTTTTATTTTTTATGGATATTAAATTACCGATGGTTAACGTTTAGCCAATTCGTTTGACAAACGTTCCGTAAGTAAAGGAATAATCTTATTCACGTCTCCAACGATGCCAAGATCCGCTATATTGAAAATAGGCGCATGTTTGTCTTTGTTGATGGCGATGATATAGTTGGATTCTTCCATTCCGGCGAGATGCTGTATTGCTCCTGAAATACCCGCGGCGATATAAAGGTCGGGACGTACCGTTTTGCCGGTTTGTCCTACCTGGCGGTCATGAGTGATAATGCCTGCATCCACCACAGCCCTGGAAGCGGAAACTTCGGCTTTTAAAACCTCGGCTAAGGAGTTTAACTGATCGAAACCATTCTGGTTTCCGACACCCCTTCCGCCGGAGATCAATATTTTTGCTTCGGTGATATCGATCTTATTTCTCTCTTCTTTTACATTTTCCACAAGTCTTACTTTGAACCTGGTATTGTCGAATTGAGCTTTGAAATTGATGATCTCACCTTGTCTGCCGGGTACCGGGTCTATTTTTTGCATCACGCCGGGACGTACGGTCGACATTTGCGGGCGATATTCCTCGCAGGTGATCGTAGCCATCAGATTACCACCGAATGCGGGGCGTGTCATCCAGAATTCCCGGTTTTCGGCAATTTCGAGTTTGGTGCAATCGGCCGTCAATCCGGTTTCCAGCCGTGCCGATAATCTCGGGGCCAGATCCCGGCCGATCGTAGTTGCCCCGAAAAGCATGATGGCGGGTTTATACTGGGTAATGACCTGATCAATCGCCTGGGTGTACGGCTCCGTCAAATAATCTTTTAATTCGGGAGCATCAATACAGATTACTTCATCGGCTCCGTATTCGATCAATGATTGCGCCTGGGAAGTAATATTATCGCCGGGGAAAACAGCTACGACCTTCTCTTCCAGAATACGGGCCAGTTCCGTCGCTTTTCCTAATAATTCCAAAGCAACCGGCTGGATCACGTTCTCCCTTTGTTCAATAAATACGAATATATTTTTATATTGTGACTTATCCATTTCAGTGATTTTTGGCTAATTAAATAATAAATTTCTCTCTGAGCTTATTGACCATAATGCTCACGGCTTCTTCCGGCTCCACTTCAAAGATTTCTCCGGATGCTTTGGTTCCTTTGGAAAACGCTTTTTTAACCCGGGTAGGAGACCCTTTCAATCCCAGTTTCTCAGGATCGGCATCTATCCGGTCAGCTCCCCATATTTCCACTTCCTTGTCATAAGCTTCCACAATACCCGCCACGTTCATATATCTCGCTTTTTTTGCGGATGCCAGTACGGTTACCAGGCACGGTGCTTCCACTTCCAGAATCTGGTATCCTTCTTCCGTCTCTTTCTTGATAGTAAATAGTTTATTACCGTCAAATTTGAGATCTGCCAGGTAAGAGATCTGCGGTAACCGGAGATGCTCGGCAATTTGCGGACCTACCTGGGCGGTGTCGCCGTCGATGGCCTGTCTTCCTGTAATGATAAGGTCATATTCCAGTGTCTTCAAAGCGGCGGCTATAGCATGGGAAGTTGCGAGCGTATCCGCTCCTGCGAATTTTTTGTCCGTTAAAAGAATAGCCCTGTCCACACCCATGGCGAAAGCTTCGCGTAAAATGGCATCGGCCTGCGTCGGTCCCATCGTGATGACCGTAACATGGGCATTATACTGGTCTTTAAGTTGAAGGGCCACTTCCAATCCTCCTTTGTCGTCAGGATTCATGATGCTCTCAACGCCGTCCCGGATCATAGTTCCGGTAACCGGATCTATTTTTATTTCATTGGTATCGGGAACCTGTTTTATACATACTATAATTTTCATAATCCTCTAATTTTTATTTAAACATTTTTCCGGCGATAACCATTCTCTGTACTTCTGAAGTACCTTCATAGATTTCAGTAATTTTCGCGTCCCTCATCATTCTTTCCACCGGATATTCCCGGGTGTATCCGTATCCTCCGTGGAACTGGACTGCCTTCACAGTCACCTCCATAGCGGTTTCGGCGGCAAATAATTTACACATGGCTGCATCGACGGAGTAGGGGAGACCGGCGTCTTTTTTAAAGGCGGCCGAGCGTACCAGCAAACGGGCCGCTTCTACTTTTGTATAGAGGTCAGCCATTTGAAATTGTGTGTTCTGGAAAGCTGAAATGGACCTGCCGAACTGTTTCCTTTCTTTCGTATAACGTACGGTTTCATCGATTGCACCCTGTGCTATTCCCAACGCCTGGGCTGCAATTCCTATGCGGCCTCCGTCAAGAGTCTTCATGGCTACGCCGAAACCTTTACCTACTTTCCCCAACAGGTTTTCTTTCGGAATAGCGCAATTCTCAAATATAAGTTCGCATGTAGAAGATCCCCGGATACCCAACTTCTTTTCTTTTTTACCTATGGTAAAACCGGGAGTTCCTTTTTCCACGATAAAAGCGGATATGCCTTTCGTTCCCTGCGATTTATCCGTCATGGCGATAATAATATATACATGAGCATAACCCGCATTGGTGATAAAGATCTTGGAACCGTTCAGTATCCATTTGTCACCGGCATCTGTCGCTACGGTTTGTTGCATGGCCGCATCGGTTCCGGCATTCGGTTCGGTCAGCCCGAAAGCGCCGATCCATTCTCCGGAGCAAAGTTTAGGGAGATATTTCATTTTTTGTTCCTGGGTGCCATTTTCCAGGATAGGCGCAACGCATAAAGAAGTATGCGCGGAAACAACCACACCGGTCGTCGCGCAAGCCCTTGAGAGCTCCTCTACAGCCATACTGTAAAGTATATTGTTGCCGCCCTGACCGCCGTATTCTTTCGGAACCGGGATTCCCATAATTCCGATTTTCCCCATTTTTTCCACCGTTTCAACGGGAAACCTTTCTTCCTCGTCGATTTCGGCTGCTATAGGAGCTACTTCATTGGCGGTGAAATCTCTGATCATCTGGAGAAAAAGCTTTTCTCTGTCAGTTAAATTAAAGTCCATTGTATTGTTTATTTATTTTTATCTTGATTTATAGATCGAGACGGCAAATATAAAGAAAAAAATCTTTATTTAAAACTCAATGGAACAATTAATCCACTCCTCATCAAAAGAAGCCTTATATTTCCGATAAAAATTGATCGCGGGCTCATTCCATTCCAGTACCTGCCATATCATACCGTTCAATTTCCGTTCTTTTCCCTCTCTGATAAGATGGTCGAATAATAAAGCTCCTATTCCTTCCCTTCTCACGGAGGGTTCGACATAAATATCTTCCAGGTACATTCTTTGTCCTTTCCAGGTACTGTAACGGATATAATAAAGGGCAAAACCCCGGATGACACCGTCTGTTTCCGCTACAAAAGCCCACCATACAGGATTGGCTCCGAAGCCACTCTCTTCGAAATGGGATAGTGAAACGGTTACTTCATCAGGGGCTTTTTCATATAAAGCCAGTTCTTTGATCAGCTTTAACAAGCGCGGACAGTCGGTTTTAAGCGCTTTCCGGATAGTAATTTCAGCCATGGCTAATTTATACGGTCATTCCACCATCCACACTTAAGGTATGGCCGTTAATATAGGAAGCTTCATCGGAAGCAAGGAAAGCGTAAACATTGGCAATTTCTTCCGGGTTACCCAGGCGACCGACCGGAATTTTCGCCCTCATGCCGTCCAAAACGTTTTCCGGCATGGCGGCCACCATCTCGGTAGCGATAAATCCGGGTGCAACGGCATTCGCCGTGATGCCTTTACGTCCCAATTCCCTCGCCCATGTTTTGGTCATGCCGATGATACCGGCTTTCGTAGCGACGTAATTGGTCTGACCGAAGTTACCATATACGCCTACTACCGAAGATGCGCTGATAATACGGCCCCAGTTATTTGCGAGCATATATTCACTTACTATTTTCGTACAATAAAATACACCTGTCAGATTAACATCAATCACCTGCTGCCATTGTTCGGGAGTCATTTTCTTTAGTGTACTGTCACGGGTAATTCCGGCATTGTTGATCAGGATATCGATGCGTCCGAATTGGTCATTGACTGCTTTGGCGGCTGCTTCGATTTCCCCGTAATTAGCGGTATTCACTTTCATGAAAACTCCTTGTAGTTTTTCCGCCAGGGCTTTTCCTTTATTCTCATCGAGATCCCAAATAATGACTTTGGCACCTTCTTCGGCAAATTTAACGGCTGTTGCAGCGCCTATTCCGGCTGAGCCACCGGTAACGATGGCTACTTTATTTTCTAATCTTTTCATTTTTATTGTTTTACGAATTTTACTTTATCCAAAACTTTAACTGCTAAAATCTTTCCGTATGCATTAGTTTGGCTTGTCCGGTGATGATAAGTTTACCTTCCGGATCTTCAAGGGTACACTGGATTACGCCTCTGTGTTTCTCTTCGTTAACTTCCATAACTTCGAATTTGGCGGTGTATTCTATTTCTACAAAAGCAGGAGCCCTGAAAAAAAGATCCTGGAACATGTAGATGGTCCCTTCTCCGGGCCATTGGGTACCGAAGACTTTTGAAAAAACGGAAGCGGCGAAAATACCGTGTATGATCGGTTTCCCGAAAGCCGTTGCGGCGGCATAACCGGCGTTGGTGTGTATCGGATTGCGGTCGCCTGAAATTTCGGCAAATTGATTTACCTGATCCTGTGTAAATTTTACTTTTTCAGAGAATGTATCTCCTGTTTTTATTTTGTTCATAATTATCTCTTTAACAACTTTTAATGATGATTGCCGTTCCCATACCGCCTCCTATACAAAGAGAGGCCAGTCCGTATTTTTTATGTTGCGCGATAAGTTCATGGACCAGCGTCACCAGTATTCGGTTTCCCGATGCACCGATCGGATGGCCTAAAGCAATGGCTCCGCCGTTCATATTGGTTCTTTCATCTATCCATTCCCTTGAAATACCGTGTTCTTCCGTCAGATTTTGGATTACACCCAAAGATTGCGCAGCGAAGGCTTCGTTTAGTTCGATCATTTCCATATCGGAAAGTTTCAAGCCTGCTTTTTGTAAGGCTTTGCGAATAGCCGGTACCGGACCTAATCCCATAAAAGCGGGATCCACGCCGCCTTGTCCCACCGCGACAATTTCAGCTAAAGGTTTTAACCCAAGTTCTTTGGCTTTCTCTTCCGAGGCCAATAAAACGAAGGACGCTCCGTCGTTTACACCCGACGCGTTGCCGGCAGTAACGGTACCGTCTTTTTTAAAAGCGGGTCTTAATGCGGCCATTTTTTCCGGGGTGGAATTCCTGTTGGGAAATTCATCTTTATCGAAAGTGACGGTTTCTTTTTTTATGACTACAGGAACGGGAACGATCTCTTCGTTAAAAGCGCCCGAATCAACCGCTTTAATCGCCTTTTGTTGTGAGTTATATGCGAACCGGTCCTGATCTTCCCTGGAGATATGGTATTTTTCGGCGATATTCTCGGCGGTTATTCCCATGTGATAGTCATTGAAGGCATCGGTGAGACCGTCATTTACCATGTGGTCGATAGCCTGCATATTTCCCATTTTAAATCCGGAACGGAGATCGCCGCTCAGGACGAATCCGGCTTTCGACATATTTTCAGTTCCCCCGGCGATGACAAGGTCGGCTTCCCCGGCTTTGATATCGGCATAAGCATTCATTACGGCCTTCATTCCGCTTCCACACACCATATTGATGCTGTAAGCCGGTACTTCGGGAGGAATACCTGCTTTAACGGCAGCCTGACGGATTACACCTTGTTTCTGTCCGGCAGACAATACGTTACCTCCTATTACTTCATCAATCTCTTCAGGTTGAATTCCGGTTTCTTCCAGGATGTTTTTGATCACCAGAGCTCCCAGTTCACCGGGAGGTATATTGGCTAATGATCCCATAAATTTACCAATAGGTGTTCTTTTGGCGGCGATAATAAATACTTTTTTCTCCATAATAATTTGGTTTTATTGCGTGATGCAAGGTTAAAGTTATATTTTTGACCCGGTTCTTATCCCGGAAGAAGGATGGAAAAATGTTTTATTTATCATTTTATTTTAATAGAATAAGTCTTAATTTATAAAACTATCGTATTTCTATGGTTCTTCTTGAATTGGGTTGTATATCGTTTTCTAAGATTTCTATAATATCGCGTTTTAATTTCCTGTAGTCAATATTTTCCTGATAACGGTAATTATAATAAGAACCACTTACGTTGATACCGTTTTCTTCCCATTGCTTTTCGAGTATATAATCAAATTTTGCATTTTTAGGGTTTTGATGAAACATTAATACATGAAATCTGAATAGTTGTTCATCATCTTCTCCGTCGGCAGTGGTGCTGTAAACGTAATAAACTACTTTGGTAAAGGTGCTTCCGAACCTATCAAAAGGTAGAGAGGGATACCACTCATATCCCCAAATATTTTTATCCTTCCATTTAAAAAATGAAAAATTGAAATATTGGTCTATATAGTAGTAATTTTTGGGTAATTTTTTGGCTTTGTAAGCTTTGTATAAAATATTCTTATGAATATCAGCATTCTCCAAGTCGTCTAATCCGAAATAAGAAACAACTAAATTTTTGTGCATCCAGAATTCCGCCTTTTGAAGTTCTTTTTTATGTAAGAATGGTTTACTTTTTCGTATGAGTTCCAAAGCTTTCTTGCCATATATCACGGAAGAATCAAATTGCTCATGCATCCTGTAGGATGATTCTAATTCGGATACCGTATACAGGTAAGCCAATAAGACATGTGGATATAAAGTATCTTTTTTATCAGACCGGATATAAAGATCATCTAAAAGAAAGTAAGCTTCCCTGATCCTGTAATCTTCTAAGAGGTTTTCTGCTTTAATAAATTCTTCATCAATGCCTGATTGCCCGTAAAGAGTTATAGTAGTCGTTAACAATAAAATTACGATGATTTTTTTCATACTATATTACTCCTGAAGAGTTTTACATTTTATTTTGGGTTTATTCCAGAATTATGATTAAACTGTTCATAACCATAATTCTCATTTTACAAATTTTTATTCTTCTTAAAGAAATTTAAAGATTGTGGTTTAGAGAACCATTGGTTTCAGGGAATCGGAAATGATGAGTCTGGCTTCGGTAGCTTCCTGCACCTGTTCCACGGTAAATTCGGGATGGATTTCTTTCAATACGATGCCGTCGGCGGTGATTTCCATAACACCCATTTCCGTGATGATCAGGTTTACCTGACCTTGAGCGGTAAGTGGTAACGTACATTTTTTCAGAATTTTGGGATTCCCTTTTGCCGTATGTTCCATAGCCAGGATCACTTTTTTAGCTCCTACGATCAGGTCCATCGCGCCCCCCATACCGGGAGTTAATTTGCCGGGGATCATCCAGTTGGCGAGGTCTCCGTTTTCGGCTACCTGCATCGCGCCCAGAATGGTTACATCCACATGTCCTCCCCGGATCACGACGAAGGAATCACACGAATCGAAAGAAGCGGCTCCCGGTTGGGCGGTAATATAGCCGCCTCCGGCATTTACTAAATTGGGATCTTCTTTTTCTGGTTCCGGTGTTGGGCCCATTCCCAGTAATCCGTTTTCGGATTGCAGTGTCAATGTTATATTTTCGGGTAAATAATTTGGAATAATGGTAGGCAGTCCGATACCTAAATTCACTACGTCTCCGTCTTTAAGTTCGAGGGCTGCCCGTTTGGCGATTACTTCCCTGATCTGATTTTTGTCCATAATATATGTTTTATTGATTTAATCTCCGGTCCATTTCCTGGGCGATATAAGAAGCGACGTCATCAGCGTAGCTGTTCATGCCGAATCCGGCGTCATATCCTAATTCTTTAGCCAGTTCATAAGTAATGCGCGGGCCACCGCAGGAGAGGATTAATTTATCCCGTAGTCCTTCGGCTTCCAGCATTTCCACTAATTCCGTCAGATTTTGGATATGTACATCTTTTTGTGTTACGGTCTGGGAAACCAGCAATGCATCAGCTTTCATTTCAATAGCTTTGGCAATAAACTCCTCATTGGGAACCTGGCTTCCCATGTTAAGGGTTTCGAACATTTCGTAACGTTCCAGTCCGTAATGTCCCGCATATCCTTTCATGTTCATGATGGCATCGATGCCTACGGTGTGGGCATCGGTTCCGGTACTGGCACCCAATACCACTATTTTACGTCCGATATGTTCTTTGATGAATTCATCCGTTTCTTTCATATCCATAACGGTAGATTCCACTTTCGGCACATGTATCGCGGTAAAGTCAACCGTATGGACACACGAACCATAGCAATTGAAAAAAGTGAATCCTTTGGTCAATTCTTTATAATATACAACCTGGGGATTGTCCAGTCCCATTTTTTTCAGTAATTGTTTGGCAGCCTCGACAGCTTCGTCGTTACAGGGTACCGGAAGTGTAAAACTTATCTGGACTTTACCATCGTTCATGGTATCGCCGTAAGGTTTTATCCGGGTCAGATCCAGCGTCTGGTCAAAGTCATGCTGATCCATTGAATATAATCCACCACTCATTATTCTTTTTCTCCTTTCATGATTGCGATAAACGGGTTAAAATAATTATCTGCTTTTGCTACAACTCCGGCCAATCCTTTTCCACCGGTTTTAGAACGTTTAATATCGGCGAAAATACCCTTTTCCAACGCATCGAAAAGTCCTTCCTTGTCGATATCGTTTAATAAATGATACGCTTCCTGAAGCACATGTTGCGCTCTTTGCTGTATGATGCCGTTTTCTTTAAATTCAACTTCGTCGCCGATATTTTTCATATTACTGAAAATGTATTTGGCGTTTTCAATGGCCAGGTAACGATCGGACATGAACGGCGTATGGACGGCTTCCGTGATCATTCCCAGTAACTGAAGTCCTTGTCCCGTCCAGATAGAGATCTCGTTAAATAATGCATTCTGAATCTGTCCTTTGAAAATATTACCGGTCATGAATTTTGTAGGGGGCATATATTTCAAGGGCGCTTTCGGGAAAATCTCACGGGTCATCTGGGCTTGAGCCAGTTCATACAAAAAGCCGTTTTCCAGCTCGGGATTCATCTCAAAAGCGTGTCCCAATCCCATTTGTTCTTCGGGCATTCCGGCGAGTAAAGCCAGTTGCTCGTTAATCAGGTCGGAAGCCAGGACCGTATGTGCCTGTTCGAATGCATCCGCCGTAGTGAGATAATTATCTTCACCGGTATTGATAATAACGCCGGCAAAACTGTTGATTACCCTGGAAAAGTATTGGTCGACAATGGTACGTTGCGGATTGATGTCCCTGAACAGGATGCCGTACAATGCATCATTGAGCATTACGTCGAGTCGTTCCAGAGCTCCCATCGCGGCTATTTCGGGCATACATAACCCGGAACAATAGTTACATAACCTGATATATCTTCCCACTTCTTCGCCTACTTCATCCAATGCTTTACGCATGATACGGAAATTTTCCTGCGTGGCATAAGTACCGCCGAATCCTTCGGTCGTTGCTCCATAAGGAACATAGTCCAGAAGACTTTGTCCCGTCGTCCTGATCACAGCGATAATATCGGCGCCCTGCCTTGCGGCGGCCTGCGCCTGTACCACGTCTTCATAGATATTGCCCGTGGCTACGATCACATAAAGGTAAGGCTTGGCGCCTTCGCCGATCGTATTGAGGTAATCGTTACGGCGTTGTACGTTACTCCTGATCCTGTTGACCGTGGACTGTACAAACGGATCCACGGTTTTGGTAATGAGTTCCTTGGAATTCATTCTCATGGTCGTGATATCCAATTCATCGCCGGCGATCTTCTCTGCGATTTCCTGCGGATTTAAACCGGTCTCGATCATGGCGTTGCCGAGATAGAAAAGTACGCCCTGGTTAAGGAGGCCTTTTTCGTGCAGGTGATCCACCACAATGTTAGGCAACGGCACTTCGTTGGCGTCGATGCCGTCGATTCCTACCAGGCGGCATAAAGTCCTTTCTACGGCTACAGTCGTATATTGATCCACAAACTTCTGTACTTCTTCGGCGATATTCCGGGCCAGTTGCTTAGCTGCATCTACTTTCCTGAAATCAAGGCCCAATTTGCTGTTTACTGTCATCCCTCTCTGTTTAGTGTATTTTTAAATATTTTTCTTAAAATGAAAAGTGTGGCAAATTTACATAAAAATCTTAGAATTATAATGAAAAGTAAGAGTGACTTTCCGGAGATTTGAAAAGTTCCAAAATCGTCCGGATATTCACTGTTTTCAGATATAACCGGTGTTATAGGATAATTCATCGGAATTAATTCGATAAACTGTCAGTATCCTTTATTTCATTTCCAATATATCAGTTGCAAATTTCACCCATTGATAATCAGGGATGGTATTGTCAATATAAAAATCCGGTTGAATTCCGATATCGTCAATAGTCATACCCGGAATACGATGACTTTTGGACATGCAGTACCATAATCTAAACTGTTTACACGGAGATTCCACAACGTTCATATTGGATATATCGAGTGCTCCGCCGGTGGTAACGCCAAAAAGCTTGACCTTTTTACTTTGTTTGGCAGCCAATAGAAATTGTTCCGCCGTACTGGCGTTTCCTTTGTTGATCAATATTGCTATTTTTTTAGGATAAGGGTAAATGGTATCAAACTCATCTATACTTACCATATCCGGAAAAATATCCACGAATTCATTCAGATGTTGCTGCATTTTGTCATAACTTTCCCGGGCCCATTTTTTGGTTTCTTCATCAAAGCCATATTCCGGATTTGTGGCATAATCCAGCATCATTTCATTATTTAACCGGGTAGATAAAAACTGAACGCCGACGGTACGTATGGGATTGGTATAAAGAAAGGGGATAAGTTCCGAAAAACTTTGATCGGAACCGCCTCCGTTGTTCCTTAAATCAATAATCAGATTTTCGGTTGAAAGTATTTTGTCCCTGTTTGACAGGATGACACTGTCTATCATTTTTTTCTGATCGTAACCGAAACTCGGAATCCTCAGTAACAGAGTGTTTCCATTGATCTCATCCAGATAAGGATTCCTGGCGGATAAATATTTTATGTGATTCTCGACCACATTTTCTTTGGGAAATGAAGGAGATATTCGCTTCAAAATATTCCCGCCGATTTGAAGATGGGTATTCCCTAACAATTCTACTTTGTCATACTCTTCCGGTTGATGGTTCCTTAAATAAAAAACAGATTTATATTTTCCCCCTTCTTTTCTAATACGAAGTTTAATTTGCCCTTTTGTCCATTCGTCCGCTTCCGAATCGATGATAAAACCGATATAACCATCCCCGTCTTTTCTAATGCCGATCCTATATGCTCCGATTTCCCAGATCCCTTCATAATCCGCTTCTTTTTTTTGTTCTATATATTTTTCAAATCCGGTAATATCCGGATTCTCAATTTTCCCGTAAAAAGCTTCCGCTTGTTGGGTTGCATGGTTAGGTATGGCGCCGTATTTGGGCATTTCAATACCTATATGGCCGGAACGAAAAAAAGTAAGCCACTCATACAATAAGTCTGCACACTCCATGAGATTATTTGCCGACTTGATTTTATCGGCAAATATGGCGTTATGAATATCGTAGGCTTGTTGTCCTTTTCTGTCAATGATGTATTGAAAACCCGCGTCGTTTTCTTCGAAAGTGGTCTTTACCCACTGAAAATTACTTTCACAGTCGCAATCTTGTCCGTAAGAGATGTTGGAAATCAAGAAGAAGATTGATATCGAAAAGAGCATTTTAAAATTCATAATTGAGATATTTTTGAGTGTTATGATCAAGGATTTCCGGAATTATCCGGACAAAACCTTGTTTGTAGCAAATTTAGTCTAATTTTAATACCATCAACAAATCTTCTTCATTTTCATCCATAATTTCAAATCCGACTTTTTGATAAAGTTTTACCGCGTAATTTGCTTTTTTCACATTAAGGGAGGCCTTTTTATATCCCTTTTTGCGCAAATAATCGATCATGTGAGTCATTAAGAGGGTCCCGATACCCCGGTTTCTATATTCTTTGAAAAGGGAAATGGCAAATTCCGGCGTTTCACCGTCGATATTTCCATATCCTTTTATTTTGCCGGATAATATGCGAATCCAGACGGCTCCGATAATTTCCTCATCCAGATCCGCAACCAGCCCGTAATCATCCTTAAGAGTTCCAAAATCTTTGATATAAATATTGATTTCAGGGATTTGTAATACGCTCCTGGGAATTAAATCCGATTCATCCGGCTGATAAATCGCTTCGTACAACATATCTTCAAGTTTAGGGATTTCGTTTTGCCGGATTTCCCTGATTACTACGGTATTCATCTAATAGATTTAAATTGGCACGACTTTGAACTATGGATTCCCTGAACAGGAATTCTCACTGCAAAATTATGATAAGTCGTCTATAAATTGTGGAAATGGGCAGAGATTTTATTTTTTCTCCATAACTTCCTGCACAAATTCCACCCAATCTTCTTCTTTGATACTGTCATCCATAAAAAAATCGGGCTGGATACCGATATTATCGATTTTATATTCAGGAAACCTTTTAGAAACGCTCATGGCGCACCATAAAACATATTTACCGTTGGGGAAATCGATGATATTGACATTAGACATATCGAAGGCTCCAAAAGAAGGTTTACCGAAAAGTTTCACTTTATAGCTTTGTCGTGCCATATAGAGCAAACCTTCGTCGGAACTTGCATTATTTTGATTGTAAATGATGCCAATTTTTCGAGGATTTTTCAATATTTCAGGAAGTTCAATGATCGTGATATCTTGTTCGGGATCATAATATTTCCCGATGTTTTCCCTCATTTTCCGGGCAATAAATAAGAAGTGAGATAAATAAGGACTGTCCTGATATTTTTTCGCGTAGTTTTCATAGGTAAAAGCATTTAATTCGGTAGCCCGGTATTTTAAACCTACCTGCCTTATTGGCTGGGTGTAATAATAAGGTATTAATCCCTCGTGCGAATAATCACTTCCGCCGGTGGCATCCCTGATGTCGATGATCAGGTTTTCGGCAGATCTTATCAAATGATCGTTTGATGCCAGTAACCGGTCTATGGCTTCTTTTTCTTCGAGTCTGAAAGAAGCGATCCTCAGGTAAACCGTACGATCGCTTAATTTCCGGATCATTAATTTTCCGGATAAAATATCCAGGAAAAAAGATTCTTTTTCAGTAAAATTTACTTGCGGGTATCGCCTGATCCAATGTCCTCCTTGCTTAAGGGAAATGATACCGTGGGAAGTCCCGGTCCAATTCCCGGTCGTTTCCAGTATGGAATGGTTCAATGTGGACAATCTCACCCCGAAGTTTCCATCCTTTTTGAGCTTAAACTCCGCTTTTTTCTGTTGAGGTAACCAGTAGACGCTATCCGCGTTAATAATGAAAGCATCGTATTGATTTTCTTTTTCCGAACGGATCATGCCCACCCTGTACATACCGAATTCCCAGATGCCCTCCGCCGGATCAATCCTATCTTTATTTTCTTCCAGGTAATTTAAAAAATCCTGCTGTGTTAAATCGATTTTATCTTCGTCCCTATACATATTCCGGATAGATTCTTTTTCTTTTTCGGATATCTCCCAGTTTCTTTTAGGGAAAACCCCGATATGGCCTCTCCTGAAATAGTGCAGCCAGTCATTCATAACGGAAAGAAATTCCTGTTCGGATTTTGCATTTCGAATTTTTTCCCTCATCCCGTGAGTGAATTCCTTGTAAGCCGTCTCTCCTTTTTCTTCGAAATAATAAGGGAACCCGGCATCATTTTGTTCGAATGTTTTTACCATCCAGTCGAAATCGTCGACGTAGCTAGTGCTTTGACCGGATACATTGTAACAGTTTGTTGTAAAAATAATGGATAATAAAATTACTAATGGAATTCTTTTCATATTTACTTTAATTATTAAATTTACAAACTGCCCGGCTTATCGGAGAAAACCGGTTACAGGGATAACATTTTGGACAACTACATACTTCCTGCTATTTACCCAGGCTTTTTTTATGGTTTTTGATTTTTTTTATAGCCCAGTCATAATGACTGGAAGTGGAAGAAACCCCATAACTGCCTAAGCTTGTATTTCCTGTCCAGGGGAAGAATTTTTTAGTGAATAACTCTTCTTCAGAAAAAGAACCGATAACTTTCATAATATCGGCGTGGCTTTTCTCTAAAAGCGTTCTCGCTTCCTTATAAGGAGTTTTTTGATGCTTTTCCCAAAATTCGATATTCATTTTAGGATACGTTTTCCAATTGTACGGTTCCGGTAAAAAATTCGCGTTTTTTCCAGCTTTATTGGCATTAACCCAATTCAAAAACAGCTGGTGCCACTCGTAAAGATGGATCAATACATCCCGGATATTCTTATCCCTGTCTTCAAAAGAAAAGGATTTTTCCTGTTCTTCTTTTGTCATAGAGTCGATGAGTTCGAATAATTTCCTGAAATTCTCTTCGCTGCTCACCATTAATTCTTCTTTGGTTCTCGCTCTTGCCATAATAATTGATTTGGTTGTCAACTTTTTTGAAGGTTTATGTCCTAAAATCCGTCCAAAAATTATTTTTCCCAAAGTTAATATTTTTTTATTTGAAAAATATTTTTGATATTTCCGGTGGCTGAGCTCGTCGAAGCCACCGGAAAATTATTTTGCTATTTTTGTGGAAATAACTTATGTAATCATATCCTGTAATATCATGAAAAAAACAATTTTATTATTGATGGCGGTCATGGCTTTTTTTAATTTATACGCTCAGCATTATGATCGGGATAAGCTGAATACTGTTGCCAGGATCTGGGGAGAAGTTTATCTTTTTCATCCGTCTGTCGTGAAGTCCGGCGGAAATCCGGAATGGGAAAAGGCATTGGTCGAATTTTTACCCGTCTTATCCGGTAATTTGCCTAACGAGGAGTTTATCCGAAGCGTTAATTCTAATCTATTATCCAAACTGAATGATACTTTTACAATAGTCCAAAACCGCAATTTACAGGATAATGGAAATCTTTTTATTTTCAATTCCGGTCCGCAGTATGACTATATACGGGTTTCGGAAGATGATATTTCGGATATAAGCCGGCTGGTTGATTTTAATTCCATGATCAAGGATAGAAATTCGTCCAAACCGCTGGTAATAGATATAAGAGTCAATAAGGAACTGAATTTTGATCATCATACGCGCTCATTTATGGATTACTTGATGTCGATGTTTGTTGATCAGGAAATTCCGGGAAGTATGTTGGTTAATCGTGAACATTTCGGATGGGATGAATATAACGATTGGTGGTACTTTGAACAACGTTGGAAAGTTAAGAATAAAGACAAGTCCGGTAATGCCGATATAGAGCCGTTATCGGCTTACAGTCAAGAAATCCGGCAATATATTCCGGATTTTAACGGTAATGATTTTCAACCTGTAACCAGAACTATTTATTTATTGACCAATAACAGTTCGCTTTCTTATTTTTATCCGCTTTTGTCTGCGATGAAGCAACATAGGAACAATTTTTTCATCATTAATGAAAACAGCGGGTATATATATCCCCATGAGAGTTCGGAATTTATCATTTATCCCTTCAGGGATTTTGATTTTATATTGAATCCGGTACTGTGTATTAATGAGGGGAAACAGGTTAAGCTGATTGATTTTCATAAAAACCATCTTCAGGAGAATGAATTATTACAATTTATCGGGCAAAAGCCTGAAGTGACCGAAACCATTAATCCTTTTACATTCGACATCGCGCCTCCGGTATATATAGCCCAGGGAGAAACTCTATCTAAGGAAGAAAAGATATTGGGAATTGTAAAAATATGGACCATAGTTAAATATTTCTATGCTTATCCTGAACATATGGATATAGATTGGGAAAGTTCTTTAGGAAAATATCTGGAAGAAGCCCAAAAAACAACTTCCGATAAGGATTATTTTATGCTGGTACAAAAAATGATGTCGCACCTGCATGATTCGCATGTATCCACTTTTCATCCATCCGTCCTTGATTTCTCAGCGATATTCGCAGCCCCGGTTTACTTTGATTATATTGAGGATAAAATCATAATCACAGATTTTGATCCGGAAATAATTCCCGGTATTCAGGTAGGAGATGAGATCATTTCGATAGACGGCCAGACTGTAACGGAAATTTTGGAAAACGGAAAAAATACGATCTCCCATAGTAATCTTCAGGGTTTGATATCAGTATTGATGAATCCAGGAAATTTCGTAGGGTTACCGGGAAGTATGATGAAAATGGAAATAAGGCATCATAATAAAATAAGTGAAATTGAAATTCCAAGAACGGTTCCCATCTTTCAATTAATGGGAATGGCTGAAAAAAGAGGAAATAGTGAAATACTGGGAGGAAATATAGGATATCTCAACTTTTCTTTCGTGCAAAGTCCGGAAGAATTGGAAGCACAATTGAGAAGTATGCAAAATACGGAATCGCTGATCATTGATTTGAGGGGTTATCCATCGGTTTGGGATTACGATCAATTTTTATCGATGCTTTTCGATACCGGAAAAATAGTAAGGATTGATAAAACGCCCGTTGTTTCTGCGACTTCCGGGAATTTGAAACAGATTCAAACCAATCAATATGAACTCGTTCCGGATCCGTCTTTTTCCTATAATAAACCGGTTGCCGTCCTGATCGATAAAACCATGATCAGTCGCGCGGAAGATATCGCGATATGTCTTAAAGCGCTGTCTAATGTAACTTTTATCGGAGAACGGACACAGGGGACCGACGGAGAAATGACAAAGATTTCTTTGCCGGGTGGGGGAGAGACTTCTTTTACGGGACAAGCAATCTTGTTTGGAAATGGTGATAAGTTTCAGAGTGAAGGCATTAAACCCGATATCCGGGTTTCGAAATCTGTTCAGGGAATAAAGGAAGGTAAGGATGAGATTTTAGAAAAAGCATTGGAATTTTTGAGGAAATAGGTAACCGATTTTGAAACGAAAGAGTGTGGTTAATTCTATTAATACCATATACTAACTCCGCCATGATGCGAACAGGTTCCTCTTCTATTTCGGCTAAAGCTATAGGTTCCGTCTTTGCACTTAGCTGTAGCTCCTTGGGGAATTGTACTATAATAGGTGGGTGATTGAACCCTTTGCCCATCAGTATTTGTATAGTAGTTATTTTTTTGAGAGTTGCCGGTCTCAGATGTCTCATATTTATATGTGACGGTATTCATTTCAGTCACATAATGGCAAGATAGATATCCGGTTTTACCTTTAACTTCCACTTTAATCCATTCATCATCAATTGGTTTAGGATCAATGATCTTGATCTTGGTGTATTGAGGTATTACCAAAATAATATTATCTCCGGTTTCCGGAGAATACCTTAAATTTACATTCGTTTTTGTATAAACTTCCTGGCCTTCCATAAATGCTTTAACTACC
>CALECM010000013.1 GCA_937949745.1 uncultured Bacteroidales bacterium
CCCGGTAGATTTTTAAATTACGGGATCATACTTCCGCATGCCTTTAGGTATGCGGACATTGGCGCGAAAGATAATGTCAATTTTAATGGATGTTTCAGATAATTCCGGATACATACCTGAGACATAATAAGCCTTACAAGAAAACAGCAACCAGATAATGTAATTTTTTTCCTGAATCCCGTCAGGGATTCCACCCCGGTAGATTTTTAAATTACGGGATCATACTTCCGCATGCCTTTAGGTATGCGGCCCTGTCTACCATTGCGGTAAACTCTTTGTAAATTCTTTAAATTCTACTCTATTTCTATTTCAAGAAAATTTTCAATAATAAGCTTATCCCCTATTTCTGCCGTTTCAAAAATTATAAATAAATCATATTTTTCTTTTGGGATCAGCACATATCTGGATTGGCCTATATTTGTCTCATTACTCAAGTAAACCGGATTCCCTTCTTCTAATATGGGTTTATGTCTTTCCATATACGCAACAGGATGCGAAACTTCCCCGGTCTCTTTATTGATGAGACTTATATTGTCATAATGACCCGTCATATTAAGTTCTTTTACATCCTTTCCCTGAAAAGTTACCCAAATTCCGACAAAATCGCCTTTATCCAAATCTTTACACGAAATACCATATGCGGTAGTATTAGAATAATGAACCGCACCCGGTACATTAACCGAATCAGGAAGTGTGCAGAAGCTTTCTGTATTCCAGATTTGACATTTTACCATCTCTTTTGTTTGTCCAAATACAGAACCTGCCATTAAAGACAAAGTTATTAATATAAAGATTTTCCTCATAATATATTTAGGTTGGTTGATATTCTATATTATTTTAGCAAACTTAAAAATTAATTGGAATTAAAAATATTTGTTTTAGTTATTCATAAACCATAAATCTCCAAAGAAAATAAAAAAGCCCGATAAAAATCGGACTTTCCTTTCGTGGAGCGTACGGGAGTCGAACCCGTGACCTTCAGACTGCCAGTCTGACACTCTAGCCAACTGAGCTAACGCCCCGGTTTGAGTTGCAAATATAGTAAAAATTGATTTTCATGATTCCGGGATTTATTTATTTTTTCCGTATACATTTATATGGTCATCAGAAAAAATAAATAATTCATAACCACATCTTTACTATAGTTACAAACTCTCTTTGGTTATTCCATATCAGCTACCGAAACAAGTTCCACATCGAAAACAAGGGTGGAATATGGAGGAATCATACCGGCATCGCGACTGCCATAGCCCAATTCGGATGGCACGATCAATGTAGCTTTACCACCTTCCCTCATCATGGCGATACCTTCATCCCATCCCGGAATAACCTGGCGGGAACCAAGAATGAAATCGATGGGTTGCCCGCGGCTGTGAGAAGAATCGAATACGGTACCGTCCAATAATTTCCCAGTATAATGTACGCTTACGATCTTACCTTCGGTCGCTTTTTTTCCTTTACCTGCCTGCGTCTGGATATAATACAAACCCGATTCGTTAGGTTTCACCTTAATATTATTGGTTTCCAGATAACTGTTCCTCATACTCTCTTCACTGTTTTGCCTGTCCTCCATTTCCCTTTGGAATTCGGCTTCGTACTCCTCAATTTCCGCTTTGGTCATGATTTCCATTAATCGTACATCCATATATATCTCTTTTTCCTGGAAAGGAAAACGTCCGTTGAGGTAATATTTAGCAAAGGAATCTGCCTCAAAAATAAAGGTCATACTGTCCTTTTCGTGCATGGATTTTAAAGCGGTATATAAATCTCCTTCATAGAATCCGAAAGACGGATCTATGGGCAGATAAGTGATCCCTCCATTAAAAGTAGTGTCTGCGGTACGCATCGTAAAATTGATCAGCGCAAGGTCTCCGTCCTGGGGTTGAGGTGCATCCGTATTTACTTCGTGAGCTTTATAGTAATAACCGCTGTTATCTTTCTTGAATCCCTTGTATTTACCGCAGGAAGCAAAAGCTAATGCAACAACCAGAATCATTGCAAACGTCATCGTTTTTTTCATTTTTTCAATCATAAAATTAATATTAATATTCTATTTGATTTATTACTGGATATCTACCAATGTTACATGCATAACAAGCGGGGTAAGTCCTTTTATCCGGTTGCCGTCTCCCGATACACCGTACGCTAAATGGGACGGGATGATAAGCCTGGCGCTTTCACCCTTTTTCATAAGCTTTACCGCTTCATGAAGACCGCTGATCTCTTCGGTACGGTCCACCACAAAGGACTTATCTCCTGACTCACCGGACCTATAAACAGTTTCTCCGGTAAGCAGTGAAGTAGTGTATGACAGCGTGACCGTATTTCCCTCTTTGGGAATTTTCCCGTTTGTAGTTTCGGTAATTTCGATTCTCAAACCCGTTCCCGTATTCCGCATATTCCATTGATAGCGTTTAATAAACAGGGCTATCTCTTCATTTTCCAATTGTACGATCCTCTTGTTTCCATCTACAAAAGGATCATTTTCCGACATCTTATCTTCCTGTTGCGCGGGAAGTACCACAACACCCGTATTATGATTCTTACATGAATAAAAAACTATACATCCCGGTATTAGGAGAAGGATCAAAAGCCACTTTTTCATTTTACATTTATTTTTGATAGGGATGTAATAACTCCTCTTTATAAAGAGGTAGCAGACTTTCAAAATATTTAATGGTATTTTCCAGGCTATCATGACAATAAGCAGCAGAAGCATTGCGATGCCCGCCTCCGTTAAAATGCTTACGGGCGAATAAATTCACATCAAAATTACCTTTGGAACGGAAAGATATCCTTACTTTATTGTCCTTTTGGATAAAAATAGCGGCAAACTGAACGGATTTAACCGACAATCCGTAATTTACAAAACCTTCGGTATCCCCAATCTTATAATGGTTTTCCCGCAGGTCTTCTTTAGTCAAATAAATATAGGCGGTCGCATATTCCGGGAATATTTTCAAACGCTGGCTGAGCGACAATCCCAGAAGATTGATACGACTTATGCCATAATTATCATAAATCAACCGGTGTAAATACTCTCCGTCCACTCCTGTTTTTATCAATTCACTGAGGATAATATAAGTACGCGGATCATTGCAGGCGTACGTCAGCGACCCGGTATCGGTGATAATACCGACATAAAGGCATTGGGCCATTTCCAATGTCAAAGGCGATTCCACTTTCAGATCATCATAAAGATAGCGGTATATTAATTCACAGGTAGAACTGGTATTAACCGTGGAAAATGAGATATCGCAGGTTATATCGGGATTGATATGGTGGTCTATCAATATTTTAAATGCCGTTGAATCAATAATGGATTGTTCCAGTAGCTTGCCGCTCCGGTGAGGCGCGTTCATATCCACTATATAAAGTATATCCGCGTCTTTAAGTATTTTTCTTGCTAAAACACTGTTCTTTTCTGCAATTACGATATCTTTGGCTCCCGGCATCCATTTGAGGAAATCCGGAAAAGGATTGGGAAGGACAACCTGTACATTAAAACCGCAGTTTTTATAAAAATGCATCAGGGCCAGCGAAGAACCGATCGCATCGCCATCGGGATTAAAATGGGAAACAACCACAATATTCGCGGATTGTGTATGTTTCTCTTCTATGACGCGTATTTCTTCCCGTGTTAACATTTTTCAAAATAAGCTGCAAAGATATAAAAAATAGTTGAGGACATACGATTTAAAGTCATACATTATAACCCTTTCGCAAATTCAACATGAGGCAGCCGTAGCCAACGGTTTTAAAATAAAACTTTGGAGAGTTTTCCCGGTATTATTACGATCATCAAAGATTTTACGGCTTACCTTATTGCGTGATAACCTCATGGGTGATTTCTACTCCCGCTTTATGGAAAAGCTGTCCCACCGGACAGGTAGCGATGGTTTTCTCCAGGCAGGACTCCACTTTTTCTTCAGGGCATTCCGTAGTAATAAAAAGGGTACAATGGATATCCGTAATAGTAGGCGAACCACTTTCCTGTTCGGCGAATACTTCAACCTTCAAATGATCGAATGTGATTCTCATCTTTTTGGCCAGCATGGAAAAAATCGTACTTACACATCCCCCGAAACTCATCACACACAGTTCCAAGGCAGTGGGTCCGTTATTTTCTCCTCCTTTGCTTTCCGGCAGATCGATGATCAGACTGTGATTTCTCCCGTTATCCACTACCGACTGGGAATTTTTAGTCCAGATTGCTGTAGACTTCATGTTCAATATTTATTGATGATAACCCTGAATCAGGAATTTTATTGTTCCGGTTGGGTTTTGATATTGCGGCTTCCGAAAATGGCGCTTCCGATACGCACCATGGTACTTCCTTCCTCAACAGCGATGCGATAGTCATCCGTCATACCCATGGAGCATTCCTTAAAATATTCTTTCGCGGGAAAATATTTTTCCTTCAACAGGGTAAATATTTCAAACAGATTGCGAAACTCATTCCTTACTATATCCATATCCGAAGTAAAAGTAGCCATACCCATCACACCGCTTACACGGATATTTTCAAGTTGAACAAACTGCGGATCCTCCAACATGGATATACATTCTTCCGTATCAAATCCATACTTGGTCTCTTCAGCGGCAATATGGAACTGTAACAGGCAGGGAACGATCCGGTCGGATTTTTTCGCCAGTTTGTCGATCTCTTTAAGTAATTTATAACTGTCCACACTATGAATAAGGGAAACAAAAGGTATGATATATTTGATCTTATTGGTTTGGAGATGCCCGATAAAATGCCATTCTATATCCTTAGGAAGGTTTTCATATTTCCGTTTGAGTTCCTGGGCCTTATTTTCCCCGAAGATCCTTTGTCCCGCCTGGTAGAGGGCCATGATATCCTCTTCGGGCTTGGTTTTGGAGACCGCCACCAGTTTGACATGAGAAGGTAATTCTTCTTTGATCAGGGTATATTTTTCAAAATCCATATATCCTATAAGTAATGGTTTAAATTATTCGTAAGGTTAATTTTGTAGTTGTAATTTAATATCATTCACAATATTCATATAATGAATGAAGGCCTGATATGGAGATGAATAAACCTCAAAATTACGGTAAACCGCCGGTTCGGAGATCCATTTATTTCCCATAAAATTAAAGTAATCGGCTTCCTGCATCAGCACCCAGTGATTACGGGCGACCGGATTACGGGAAGCAAGATACAGATCTTCCAACTTGAAAAGCTGGTAAAAGGCCTCTTCCTGAAGCTCATTTCCCAACCATCTGCTTGTATCTTTTTCTTCGCCGGAAGTAGAAACAGGCCACGGTACATGCAGTGTGGAAACCGGTAAATCCTGTTGCAGAATCTCATCCGGTCGCATAAAACGATACCGGTCGGATTCGGCGATATAGGAAAAGAGTGTTTCAAAAAACTGAAATATCCCTGTTTCTTCCGTATAAAATTCTCCCATGATTTCGTAATCAAAATAAAGATTAACCATCGGAGCATCTTCCGGAAGTTGATCCAGGGTTTCCAATACTTTTTCCGCCGTTAAGGGATACCGGTCCCATGAACTATCCGTAAAACGGTAGGTGATATCATCACATATATTGTAATTCCTAAGCAGTAATTTAAGGTCGGTCTGGAAAGGATTACAATAAAGGAATCCGGGACTTTTCCAGCCTAATATATGTTTGGCACCTTCCGTAAGAACCGTTTTATAGCCCGCTTCGTAAATCCACTCCCCGATCTCATCCGAGTAGATAAATTCGGTATTGCAGAAAGTAAGCGGACGGATACCAAAATGTTTTTCCAGAGCCTCTTCCTGCAACCTGATCTGTTCCAGGAAAGTACTTTTATTATAAAGGGAAGCTATACTATGCGAAAATGTATTGCCGGTCATTTCTATTCTGCCGGTATCCGTTAAGGTTTTAAACGAATCCAGTACCTCAGGATAATTGTTAGCGAAGAGTGATAGAGAACTTCCAGATATACTGAAGCTGAACGCAACTTTTTCCCCATATTTTTCAATAAGCCTCATCAACATATTATTTGCGGGCAAATAACATCTTTCCGCTAACCGGGTTGTAAGGTAACGGTTTTGATATTCATCAAAATAATCATGCTTCCTGTTAATATCAAAAAAGCGATAGTTTACCAGCCGGGAAGGCTGGTTCAATTGAAAATGTATACATACGGAACGCATAATATCTTGTTTTATAGGTTGGTTAATTGTTGGTATAGTGTCAATATTTTCCCGCCCACATATTCCCATTTCAGATTTTTTATTTCCCGGCTTCCGTTGGCGGCCAGAAAATCAGCCAGCGGAGGATAATGTAACAATCCGTATATAGCGTCAGCCATGGCATCAATGTCCCAGAAATCAACTTTTATCGCATATTCCAGGACTTCCGAAACGCCAGACTGCCTTGATATTACCACTGGAACTCCTGCCTGTATGGCTTCCAGCGGAGAGATGCCGAAAGGTTCCGAAACCGAAGGCATAACATACACATCGCTCATCCCGTACATTTTATTGATATCTTCCCCTTTCAGGAATCCGGTAAAATGAAATTTATCGGAAATCCCGAGTTCCGCGACCCGTTCGATTACTCTGGGCATCCTGTCGCCGTCACCGGCGATGACGAACCGTACATGGTCATCTTTCTCCAATACTTTTTTGGCAACTTCCACAAAATATTCGGGTCCTTTCTGGAAAGTAACACGTCCCAGAAAAGTGACGATCTTCTCAGGAACGGCCTTCTCTTTCCGGATCTCTTTACAGGATGGTTCCAGAGCGTTATGGATGGTAACCACTTTTTCAGCCGGTATACCATAATGATGGATGACGGTATTACGGGTCAGGTCACTGACGGCTATAACAAGATCGGCAGCTTCCAGTCCTTCTTTTTCAATAGAAAATACGATTTCATTCCGGTCATACTCTCCGGAACGGTCATATTCGGTGGCATGGATATGGGCTACCAATGGCTTTCCACTGACTTTTTTCGCCATGATACCGGCTTTATAGGAATGCCAGTCATGCATATGGATAATATCAAAATCCTGTTCCCGGGCCAATTCACCGGCTATCACCGCATAATACCCGATCTCCTGCATGAGATGAGGGCCATATCCTCCTGTAAAGAAATACCTTCTTTTTCCCGTTTCTTCAAAAACCTCGCTTTCAATCTGATTGACGACATTGAAATAGTCGTCCAGCCCCACATACGGAACCAGTTTGGAATTGACCTCTATAAAAGAGATATTGTGGGCTTCATTATAAAATGTAGAAAAACGGGGATCGACTTCCACTTTACCGGCATCCACAATCTTCACGTCCGGACATTCCTCTTCCCCACTGGCTCTGGGCATCACGAAGGTCACTTCCACATTATTCATGGCCAGACCCTTGCTGATACCGAAACAGGCGGTTCCCAGTCCTCCCGTGATATGAGGCGGAAATTCCCAGCCGAACATTAGTACTTTCATGGATTTAGAGTCATTATATTTTGTTAATGGTTATAAACATTTGCCGTTGTCCAAAAGATATTTGATTTGCAATAAAGCGGCCACGCTCCAGGCTTGAGATATGGAACCATTCGCACGATGCGGAGGATCGCCGTCATAGATCTCGGCGATGGTAGAAATCCCGTACTCTTTCATACAAGGTTCGAAATTGTAAAGTATTTTTTCAAGGAAAGGCAATGAAGACTTTTGGTAGACGGCCAGCATCCCTTCCGCAAACGGACCTAAAAGCCATGGCCAGGACGTACCCTGATGATATGCATTGTCACGTTGCGCCTGGTTACCCAGATAATTTCCATGGTATTCGGGATCCACGGGAGAAAGGGTACGTATTCCTTTATCGGTAAGCAATTCTTCCATGGTTTTCTTGAGGACGAGTTGTCTGATCTTTTCACTTATAGGCACAAAGGGTAATGATACCGCAATCATCATATTGGGTCTCACCTGAAAATTTCTGTAATCTCCATTCACATAGTCTGCCAGGTATCCTTTTTCTTTCGACCAGAACGTTTCCTTAAAGACAGCCGGAAACTCCAGAACAATTTCTTTCCATTCCTTAATAAATTCTTTATCCTTAGCGCAATCAGCCATTTCCAGACTAAATCTAAGCGCATTGTACCACAAGCCGTTTATCTCTACCTGGCAACCTGTACGCGGCGTAACGGGTACACCTTCCACGACGGCATCCATCCAGGTAAGGGCCACACCTTCCTCGCCGGCATATATCAAACCATTATCCAACATCTTGATATTATACCATGAACCCTGCCTGTAAGCGTTCAGTATATCTTTAATTTTTTGTCCGTATTCGCTCCAGATCGTCTTCTGTTTTTTCGTATATGTGGTGTAATATTGGAGAGCCCTGATAAACCATAACGGTGCATCCACGGAATTATATGCCGGCCGCTGACCCGCTCCCCCGATATTAGGGAAAAGTCCGTCCTGCATTTCTTCCAGCATATCATCCATAATTTGTTTGCACAGTTCAGGTTTATCCAACGCTAAAGTCAATCCCGGTAAAGAAATAAAAGTATCGCGACCCCAACGCCCGAACCAGGGATAACCCGCCATAATCATGGTTTTATTATTCCGGGTGACGATAAATTGCTCTGCAGCATTTTGCAGGCATTTAAAGAAAGTGGACCTCGAGATATGCTTTTTGAGTTCCTCATGATATAGCCCTTCGATCTCCGCCGGATCAATAGGTTCGGTTCCGATAGAGAAATAGATCTCTTTATTATTCACATTGACATGCAATTTTCCCGGATTAAAAAGATCTTCATGCCCGTCGTATCCGCGTTTGATCTCTTCTTCATATTCCACATCATAATACCATACGGGATCATGTTCGTAAAATATCTTATCGTCCTCCGAACACTGGATATTCACAGGTGTATATCCGGGATATAAGCAATAGCGCACCCCGTTATCAAGCAGTTCAAAACCGGTATCGGCTACCTCATTCCGGTGGGTCAGCCGGTGGATCTGGCGAAAAGCAAGCAACGGTTGAAACCGGATCGTGGCGGATTCGAAATCTTCCAGGATCGTATATTTTATAATCAGCCTGTCGCAACCATCGAGAAAAAGCAGGGATTTGGTAAAATTAAATTTTCCTACCCGGAAATAGTAGGTCGGCAAAGGATCCGCTTCAAATTTTTGCAGGTATTTATTTCCTTTAGGATCGATAACACCGCCTTTATATTGCTGGATTCCAAGGCGGAATTCCATATCATTGATGATAATGGTTTCATTAAGTCCTGAAACCAGCACATGCCTTTCATGATCGACATTATCCTGGGGAACAATAAAAAGTCCATGATATTTCCGGGTATTCAATCCGGCTAATGTAGTAGTGGCAAAAGAGCCTGTCCTGCTGCAACGCAGTATTTCGCGGCTTTTCGAATAAGTGAGGTTAACTAATTTTTCTTTGTCGAATTCAATATAGCTCATGGTTTGAATTTTGAAGTCTTTGTACTAAATCCAGCCTACCGAATATTCCTGATTATGTATGGAGGTGATTTTCCCATTTCCAGGCAGATGTGACCATGTCTTCCAGATCATACCGGCAATACCATCCGAGTAATTGCCGTGCCCGCTGACTATTACTATAAATAGCCGGAATATCTCCCGCTCTTTTCTCTCCTACAATATAGTTTAATTTGACGCCCGTCACTTTTTCAAAAGTTTCGATCATCTCTAAAACCGTAACACCAGTACCGCTTCCTAAATTAAACACTTCATAATTGGATTTGTTCTTCCCGTTCAATAAAAATTCCAGCGCTTTAATATGGGCATCCGCGATATCCGTAACATGCACATAATCACGTACACAGGAACCGTCCCGGGTATCATAATCCGTTCCGAAAACCGTCAGTCCCGGCAATTTTCCGATTCCCACCTGGGTGATGATCGGCATCAGGTTATTGGGTTTGTCGGGAGAGAGTTCCCCGTTCAATCCGCTCATATCCGATCCCACCGGATTAAAATAACGAAGAATCACACTATTGAAGCCGGGATGGACATCCGCAAAAAAACGGATCATCTCCTCGCCGATCTGTTTGGTATGTGCGTAAGGACAGAATGGTTGTCCCACAGGCGTTTCCTCCGTGACCGGCAAATCGTTTACTTCCCCGTAGATGGAACAGGAAGAAGAAAATATCAGATTACTAATGTGGAATCGTTCGCAAGCTTCCAGCACATTTTCAAGACTTTCGAGATTATTACGGTAATATTCCAAAGGTTTTTCCACCGATTCCGGCACTGATTTCAATGCCGCGAAATGGATAATACCGTTGATATCCGGATGATCTTTAAAAATGCGGAAGAATGCTTCCTTATCCCGGAGATCGATCTGATAATTCTGTACCGGTTCACCCGTAATAGCCTCGATCCGGGCGGCGGTCCCGGGAGTTGAACGGATACAGCTATCCACCGAAATCACTTTAAAAGTTCCTTTTTTTAATAATTCAATGATCGTATGGGAACCGATATAGCCCATACCACCTGTAACCAGAATTTTATTCATCATAGAGCATTAATTATGTGTCTTTCGCTAAGGGAATCATTTTAAAAATCAATCGTGACAAATTTACATCTTTTTCCGGATAAAATTATCTATCAAAAATTAGAATATGGAATAATTAAAACATTAGGAAACAATAACATACATTCAATTCATTGAAGATATTAATTCCGGATGATTTTCCGGACCGGCAACCTGAGTATTCCGTGTATACTTAAATTGATTATTTTTAATACGGAACCATAGGATATTTAGCCATCCTGAATTATCTTTTAAAAAGCAAGAAAATGAAATACCGTTATCTTACGAAAATCGCATTATTTATGGACTATGATCTTTAGGCTTAGGCTGAACAAAACTATATCCATGATTCAGGAAAAGTTGATATTGTGATTGATCAATCCTGCCTGATAACGGAGAATAATTCATCTATTCCCATACTGAGAATCAATTCCCGGATTTGTTTTTCCAGTTCGGGTTCCAAAGATTTTTTACGGGAAATAACATCATATCCGGCGGGCGTAAATAATGTTTTGGCAAAACGGATAATGGCGATCCGGTTTTCACGGTCGAAATAAAGAATTTGCCATTCGCTTTTGGCAATTTTCAATATTCCGTTTCCTCTCCATGTAAATGTTTGATTCCGGAGTTTATCAATACCTCTGATCGACTTTTGTTTTCCGTTCTTCTCATACATCACCGTATCCGACAAAGTATTCTCTTTCCGTAAAGCATAGTTAAAAGTCGGGTTTATTTTATCACCTTTCAGCCACATGGGAAATGTGGACATATTGATGAACCATCTACCTTCGATCTCTTTTAAATTAAAATCTAATCCTCCGGGTATTTTCATAAAACATCTTGTTTTGTTCTATTTATTAACAGTCATTTAATGCAATAGTTTACGTTCTATAACCGAGACTAAGATAGAGGTAGCATAATCATAGAATGATCATATTTTTATATTTTTGCCGATAGCCATCAAAGGTATAACTAAAAAGAGAATTTTACCACAGTAAAAAGAACACTGGAAAATGATGAATATCTCTGGAATAGAATAATAATCCATAGTCAATATAAAAAACTTATAATTACCGAATATGAGATTACCAAGAACATTATTTTTAGGGTTTCTGGTCATGATGATCACGAAGAATATCCATTCCCAGAAAAATGGATCCGATACTAACTTTATCTGGAATAAAGAAAAAAAGGAGTTACAGAATTCTTACAGGAATGATTCCTTAAAGTGGGATATGAAAATGTTCGAAACCGATAAAAAATACATGGATCATTTTAGTAAACCTATCCGGGACGGGGTTTTCCCCACACCTTATTACGATCTGGTGGGAATAAATTCTTTTAAAGGACTCGGCAATCATTCCGGATATGGAAAAATTCAAAATAAAACCATTTTTTATAACAGTTTCTTCGTAAGGCGGAGTCCTGTAAATGACCAATATTTGGAAAACGGCCGGAATGATGAAGTCTTTTTTGTGATAGTATCGCTCACCGACACCATCGATACCGTAGATTATTCACACTTCGCCAGTCAGGTTGTTTCGAGGAATCATCCCGATTATATCGGACAGGGAGCCATTTATACCAAGACCTCTACTCCGGTCGAATATGTGTCTTTCCTCACTGCCGACAGGAATTCCTACGCGATAGTAAATATGCGGTTGTTTGATTTAAGCATCGGTAAAATGGTGTTAATCGCACCGCAAAAAGATAAAACATTCAGGTCCCGGCAGGTGGATTTTCCTCTTCTTTCCTCGGAAGATCTCGATCAATTCATTGAAGAGCTTCTGAAAAAACCGGAAATTGTTTCTTTTTTTACGAATGAAGGAAATATTTAAGTTTGATTACGGGCTAATAAAATAATGACCGTTAAATCGGAAGATTCTTATCAACAAATACCTGAGAATTAAAAAGAGGAATATAATTATGAAAAAAAGACCCAGGATCAAAGTGTCTCTAAGTACCGCTGATAAAATAGTGGAGCTCGCCAGCGGAGCGGTTTTGTTACTGATGTGGATATGGATTCTTGTCCATTATTCGGGTTTACCGGACATTATCCCGATTCATTATAACGGAGCCGGAGAAGCCGACGGATTTGGTTCAAAAGGAAACATTTTGATTTTACCTGCCGTAGCCACGGTATTATCCGCGGGATTTACCCTGCTGAATCAATTTCCGCATATTTTCAATTATCCTGTCCGTATCACTGAAGAAAACGCTTCCGGGCAATATCGGAATATGACCAGAATGGTAAGGTACCTGAAATTAATTCTTGTGGCTATACTTGGCTTTATTGAATTTAAAACTATTGCCAACGTTCATAATAATACACAGGAACTTGGTACATGGTTCCTGCCGCTGGTACTGGCAATCGTCATCATTCCTTTGTTATACTTTATGATTAAATCATGGAACACAAAATAAAACCGTAAAATAACAATACAGAAAATATAGTGGGTGGTAGAAAGCAAGAGAATGATATAGTCTCCGGTCTATATATATTTAGGAAATTTATATAATAGTGGAATATTTAGCCAGTTTTTTTATATTTGCCGGTGGATAAATTCTCCGATCTTCGCAGAAAAGATTTTTTAAAACAATGACCATGACGAAAAGAAACGACATTCTTAAGTTTATATGGAGAATTACGTATTCCCATTTTACCGCTTATTTCCTGGCAGGTATATTCGCCTTAACCTTCCTGGATTATAAAGAGCTATTTGCTACCGAAAAGTTAGCGCTGCTGATGCGCCCCGTCAGTGATCCGATCGTGGCGCTAGGACCTCTTCTGCAATTTTTCCGTGGAATCCTTATCGCTTTGATACTGCTCCCTATCCGCAAAGTAATTACTGAACAAAAAAACGGATTCTTTATTATGGGATGGCTGATACTGGGATTATCCCTGCTTTCTACCATCGGTCCGACTTCCGGTTCTTTCGAAGGATATATTTACACCACTATACCGGCGGCTTACCAGGCGCTCGGTTATATCGAAGGTCTTCTATATATCGTCTTATTGGTGTTTATGATGTGGGTATCTTACCGGTACGAGAAAAAATGGCTTAACATCCTGTTTATTATTATCGTACTCATTATATGTGCTTTCAGCCTGATGGGATATTTTCAGGCATTGCATCTGAATTCCGGTGTTACCCTGGAATGATTTGCCGTTTTTTTGATATAAACTGATAATATGAAAATAAAGACAATAAATAGAAAGAATTTTTTTTTAATTCTTATTTTTTTTTCTTGTATAACACCAAACTACGGACAAGAAAAAAAGAATAATATATATACCATTATAGACAGTTTGAAACTTGGAGAAAACTATAAATTCATGTTGGTTGATTCTAAATTAAAACCTCTAAAATATGAAGCGGAGGGGGAAGATAGTGTCAAACTTCTTCAGTTAGAGAAGCTTTTAAATGATAAAGAAATTTATGACAGAATAGCCCAGGGTTTTATGGATATGTATACCGAGAATGAAATTGATGAATTATTTAATTTTATAAATTCTTCGGCATTTACGAAACTCAATAGCCCCGCATTAAGTAATTACATACAAAATAAATTCGAAGATATTTTAACCGAACTTGATCGGATTTATACCAATATCCATAGTGACGAAGACCAGTATAAACCCGATGCCGGATTTATACCTATACCAGTTGACAGGGAAGATGGTTTTTATGTAACCATAGATTATGATCCGAATAAAAGAAATGAAGATATTATACTTGAGGCAAAACCATCCATAACAAAAGATGATATACTGGAAATCAAAAAAGGCACTAATAATTATCCGGAAATTGACATAACCTTTACGGAAAAAGGAGCTGGAATATTTTATAGACTTACTAAAAATAACCTTTCAAAACCCATACCCATTGTCATCAATAACCATATTATTGCCATGCCTATAGCCCGTATACCCATATCCGGAGGAAAAATCAGTATCAGTGGAAATTTTTCGGATGAAGAAATTGAACGTATGATTGATAAAATCAAAAAATAGAAAGAATTGTGGATAGTTGGATTTGATTAAAAATATAAATGTATTAGCCTGTCAAAACACTACATGAAAAAATTAATACTTATTGGAATATTAATCCTATTCTGTTCCTGCTCCACATTACAACAATCCTCAAGAGTACAACTGCGTGACCACCAAACATTCCGACTGGCGGCAATATCTACGGATAAAACTTATGGATTTACAGAAAAAAATCCGGTTAAAGTAGGAGGTGTTGATAAAAGTGAAGGTCCCTTAAATGAAAGAAGGTTCCTGAATGCACTGGCAGGACCAAACGGAGAAAAAGTCAGTTATTACCGGGCCGGGAGCTGCTGTCCCGTGAAAAGTAAAAACGTATTCATGGGAAGCGCTCTTTTAGATAGATACCGGGTAACATGGGAAAATACATTGGATACGGTTTCTATCTATATCAATATGTATGATTATGGCGAATTAAAAGCACCGGTAGGATTCACCATAAAATAAAGAAGCTTTATCAACGCTTTATCCGGGGGATTTTTCATTTTGCTTATTATCGTAAATTTTAAATAGGATATAAGATTCCGACAATGAATCCCGTGTTATTTGTTGGAAACATCTCGTTGGATTTCAATAACCCGTATCATGATGAAGAAAATATGTAATCTCTTTCTATTGGCTTGTTTCGCACCCGGATTATCTGGACAAGTGATCAAAGAAATAAAATCAAAACATCATTCCATCGCTCCCTATTTCATAGTAGAGCCCAAAGATGAGATCCTAGGAGTTATGGTTTTGTTGCCGGGAGGAAGCCTTAATCCGGAAAGTATATTTCCGGAAACCAAATTACACAATGTAGCCTATTTGCATAATATCATGGTAGTGGCCCTCGATTACGGAAAAAACACTATCTACCTTACCGATAGCGTACTCCATAAAATGAATATGGTGCTGATGGAAGTGATGGAAAATTATAAAATTCCCAGGGACAAATTTGTGATCGGAGGATATTCCGCGGGAGGCATAACCGCTTTGTGTTACACGGTATATTGTAAACAATACCCGGAAAAAGCGGTGATAGATCCCCAGGCGGTATTTACCGCGGATTCGCCCGTGGATATAGCTGAAGTCTGGCACACCTTAAATCGGGAATTGCAAAAGAATTATTCAGAAACGGCGATGACCGAAGCCCGGTATTTCCTGCCTCAAATAGAAAAAGATATGAAGGGAACACCGGAAAGCAATCCGGAAGGTTATATCAGTCATTCCCCCTATTCCCATAGCCAAAAAGACGGTGGCAATGCAAAATATCTCCTGAACACGCCTGTCCGTTTATATCATGATCCTGATATCGTATGGCAATTACAAAACCGGAGACGGGACCTTTTCGATATGAATGAACCGATGGCCTCCGCAATGATCAATTACTTATTATTGAACGGAAATGATAAAGCCGAATTCGTCGTATCCGACCGGCCCGGAATGCGGAGCCGTGGTGACCGGCATCCTCATTCGTGGTCCATTATTGAAGAAGTGGACTGTGTGATCTGGTTAAAAGAGTGTTTAGGAATTGAGTAATATCCTTAATGATACAGGAATTACCAATAACCGGTTGGCGACTATTGAAAACTTTTAGCTACAACATTTGTTCTGGTAGCGAATAAAAATATTTATCTATGGAATTACTTTTACAAATTCTTATTTCCAGTGTAGCCGTTTATTTTACGGCATGGCTTTTGCCGGGAATAGCGGTTAGAAGTTATGGCTCCGCAATCCTCGTTGCCATTGTTTTAGGGATTCTTAACGCCATTGTAAAACCCGTCTTACAATTTCTCTCATTTCCCATTACAATCCTGACATTGGGATTGTTTTTATTGGTGATCAACGCTTTGGTTATTATGCTGGCAAGCTGGATATTGGGTAATAATTTTCATGTCAGGAACTTCGGATGGGCACTTTTATTCAGTATTATTGTAAGTCTGATCTCAAGTCTTTTGGGCGGACTTATCGCATGATATTAAATTCTATTTTTGCAGGAATAAAAGGTCACGGATAATTAACTTATGATCCATATCGTCAAAACCGATAAAGAAGAAATAGTACTTCTCAGGGAGGAACATCTGAAACGGCTTCCCGTCTTTCAGGAATTATTCCTGGAAATGCTGGTACATGAGGGAATCTGTTATAATATTAATTTAGATGAAGTCAGGGCAGGATACGTTGTGATGACCAAAGACCAGATTTTAGTCGAATTTCATTTACAAGATAAATATATCCCCTATTGTCCGGAAATCATTGAAAAAACAATATCCGGATTAAAGATCAAAAAGATTTATTGCCAGTCGTTTGATTCATTATTGCTCAGCAGTTGCATGCTACAATCCATGGATTATAAACTGATCGGCCATTTATTTAGGGATACAATAGATGTTCCTTCGTTTACGAACAAACAATTACAGGTAAAATGGGCCACAGAAGGAGATTATTCTTTTTTACTGGAACAGAAAGACGGCCTCTACGAAACACCTGAAGAATTACGAACTTTTATCCGCAGGCGAAGTGTATTGATGTTTTATGATGCGTTAAATCAATTAGCGGGGTGCGGTTATCTCATTAAAATTCACGAATCATTTGATTATTACGATATCGGCATGTGGGTAAATCCGGATTTCCGTAAACAGGGCATTGCCACAGCCATTATTTCATGGTTGAAAGAATGGTGTTTGCGTAATGATTACCTTCCGATCTGCGGATGTGACATTCATAATATCGCTTCTAAAAAAACACTGGAAAAAAATGGCTTTGTCAGTCAATATAAACTAATCGAATTTACTGTACCCGATCATCAGATATAAATTAAAATCCCGGTAATGTCAGGTAATTTCCCGTTTTCCTTAATACCATAACAAAAGAAATACTATATAATTTTAAATTGGAATAATTCAAAAATCAGAATAATATGACGGAATTAGAAAAAATGAGGAACCGGAAATTGTATAATTTTTCTGATCCTGAAATTATGAAAAGCTCCTCCGAAGCCCAGTTGCGTCTGAAACAATTCAATAGAAGCTCTATTAATGATGAAGGATATCGTGAATTATTGGAAACGCTTATTCCGGGTATACCCGGAACTTCAATTATCTTACCACCTTTCTTCTGTGATCACGGAACCGGGATCCGGCTGGCAGAAGATGTTTTTATTAATTTCAACTGTACATTTCTCGACTCCGGCTATATTACGATAGGAGCCCATACCAAAATAGGGCCCAATTGCCAGCTCTATACCCCGCAACATCCGATTGATTATATAGAACGGCGGTTACCGCAGGAAACCGGGCTCCCTATTACGATCGGGAAGGATTGCTGGCTTGGCGGCGGCGTTGTGGTCTGTCCGGGAGTTACGATCGGAAACCGTTGTATTATCGCTGCCGGAAGTGTGGTCACTAAAGATATTCCCGATGATTCGTTAGCCGCCGGAAATCCGGCAGTGGTAAAGCGGAAGCTTTAGTTTTACCAAGCTGGAATCCCTAACGGGATTCCGGGAAATAATGATGGAAGAGAATGCCGTCAGGCATTCCAGAAAGGTGACCCGTGAAACTATCCACTTACCAAAGCATGCCGATAAGGTATGCAAACCTCGCAAATCATCAAACACAAATCAAAACTTACTTCACTACTTCAAGAATGCCGTCAGGCATTCCAGAAAGGTAAACCATGAAACTATCCACTCACCAACGCATGCCGTAGGTATGCGACTACGATATCACCACATCCATGCATACCTTCCAATAAACTTATTCGGGAGATTTAAACAGATAAAACGGATTATATTCCATTTCAAATTCTGTTAATAAGTTTTCATACTCATTTAAAAAACTCTTTTTTTGATGATGCATTTCCTGATTATTAATGTATTCGATAATCTGTGGAACATCACTTTTGCGATAAGAAAATGCACCATAACCTGATTGCCAGGCAAATTTTTTATTGCAAAAATCACTCTTATTTATCCATTCGGACGAATCCCGTTTGATATACTGTACTAAATCGGGAATTAATTGATGCATACGATATCCAAATAAAATATGAATATGGTCAGCAATTCCATTGATCGCTAAAAGTTTATGGCCATGATTCTGGATAATAGCGGAAATATAACTGTAAAGTCTCGATTTCCAAGCATCTGCAATTAAAGATTGTCGATATTTAACTCCAAAAACAATCTGGATATGAATTTGCGAGTAAGTATTAGCCATAAGAGTAAATTTAGAAATGATAGTCTACAAATGTAATGAAAAAAAGGGTCGCATACCCAAAGGCATGCGAAAAATATTTTCCCGCATTAATTCCTACCGGACGGGAATCCCTGACGGGATTCCGGGAATAGCGATAGATGATGACTACTTAAATTTTAAGGATTCTTTCTAAAGGATTATTTTAAAGATTTCCGAATGCCGTCAGGCATTCCAGCAAGGTAACCCATGAAACTATCCACTCACCAACACATGCCGTAGGTATGCAAACCTCGCAAATCATCAAAATACAAATCAAAACTTACTTCACTACTTCAAGAATGCTGTCAGGCATTTCAGCAAGGTAAACCATGAGAACTATCCACTCACCAACGCATGCAGTAGTTATCCAAACCTCGCAAATCATCAAACACAAATCAAAACTTACTTCACTACTTCAAGAATGCCGTCAGGCATTCCAGAGAGGTAACCCATGAGAACTATCCACTTACCAAAGCATGCCGTAGGTATGCAAACCTCGCAAATCATCAAACACAAATCAAGACTTACTTCACAACTTCAAGAATGCCGTCAGGCATTCCAGAAAGGTTAACCCATGAAACTATCCACTTACCAAAGCATGCCGTAGGTATGCAAACCTCGCAAATCATCAAA
>CALECM010000014.1 GCA_937949745.1 uncultured Bacteroidales bacterium
GTAATTGTATAAATCTATTTCAATAGAAGCAGAATCCCTGCCTTCCGGAAGATATTTATAATATCCTTTTAAAGCCGTGGGTTTGAAACCGTATTCGGTAACAATCGTGATACCTCGTGTATCTAAAAATTCCCTCACGAAATCATTAGAAATAGTCCCGAAAACTCCAGGTACGAAAAGTATATTTTCAAAATAAGTAGAGGTTACACGTATCGCATAATTACCATCCTGCGCATCGGTTTCCCGGAATGCGGTGAGAGCGGTTTCAACAATTCCATCAGGAATTTCATAAAGGAAGTTAAGTGTTCGGAAAAGATCATCTTCATCTTCCTGGCTATAATCCCAATAGGGTCCACGACCAATTGTATTAAATTGAGTCCATTTGGTTTCGAAACTACCGTCTTCTATCTGTTGTGCCGATATAGAGAAGACACATAATAATAAGCTTAAAAATGTAATTGTTTTTTTCATGATTTCAGGTTTTGGTTGATTATTATTTAATTAAGGCTATAAACCATCTGTAATGTAAACGTCCGGGGAGGTTCCACAAACATGGGACGTAACGCATAAGACTTGTTGAAGATGTTCTTTACGATCAGCGACAAATTAATGTTGGTGAAACTGTAGCTTATACGGGCATCGAAAACCAAAGTCCCTCTCTGGTTATTATGGAAATAATTGTAGTAGCCGCGGAACGGAAGATCTCCAAGAGGTTTAAGCACCATTTCGTTATAGCTGTCGGAATTATTCGGATTATCAATGTCGTAATCGAAAAAGAACTTATCCACATTTTTCATGGAGCTGTAATAGTTGGCGGATATACCGACAGAGAATTTCTTGTAAAAAGTAAAAGCGATATCGACTTTCGCCATGTGTTCGATCCTGTATTTCAATACCCTCCTGGTGGTATCATAGGAAGAGTTATTGAAGGAATACTGCCTTCTGGTCATCGAATCTACATGATAAATATGATTGGGGTCGAGCGTAATAGGATTACTGAATGTATAGCTTAATGATAAAGTATAATCGATATTCTTGCTGATTTTACCTTCGCCGATGAGTGAGAAATCAATCCCCTGGATTCTGGCGGGCCCGATATTCAGATATTTAAATCCCAACCGGTCCATTATAGCTCCTTCCCGGCCCCAGGTACCCATGGCAAATTCTATGTAGTTGTCGTATCGCTGATTGAAAAAAGCCACATCCAGCATTCCCCTGAAATCAAAGAAAGCAAAGGGTTGCATGATACCGAATTCCAGATTCCAGCTTTTTTCCGAAACGAGATCCGGATTGGGATAAAAGCCGTATCTTCCCACGGAGAGGGCAATAAATTTTTCCCCGATACTCGGATAACGGTATCCCTGCCCGAAAGAAGCCCTGAGAGAAGTTTTGGATTTATCAAACTGGTAATTTAAACCCGTCCGGAAAATGGGCTTATTTTCCGATTCATCGCCTAAAGTATAGAATTCCCAACGGAAACCGGCTTCCACAATAAGATTCCGTTTTTTCAGGAATTTTTGTTCTATTTGAGAATATATCGCGAAATTATCGGAGGTCATTTTTTTGAAATCGGTAGAACTTTTATCGCCATTAAATACCCGGCTGTCGGAAATGACGTAATTATTCATCACACCGGCGACAATCTTCATTCCTATCCTTTCTATATTCTTGTTAAATTGGTATTCATTAAACACCGAACGGGACTTGGAACCCTGATCATTGGCAAGTTCTTCGTTGTTGCTAAAGATAACGCGGTTCCTGAAGGAATGGATAAAACCTTTCCGGCCTACATATTTTACCGAAGGATCGATATAAAAAGTGAAGTCCCTGAATTTGGACAAAGAACCTTTATAGGTCCGGTACCTGTTGGTATCGGCATCGTACCAGAAAAAAGACTGGGCGTTATCCGAATACATAAAATTTCCGTTCACGCTTACCGAAAGGCCTTTAACCTTGGCGAAACGGTAACGGGTGGCGAAATTAAGCCGGCCTCTTTTTTCATATTTCCCGAGTGTGGAACTGTCGGTATCGCGGGTTACGGATATCCTTTCTTCCGGCCCGATATAACCCTGATCGTAGAATACTTCTCCTCCTATCACGAAATCGAAATTTTTCTTGATGATCCTGGAATGCAGGAAATTTATACCGAATTTAACGGGATTATAGTGGTTCCAGTTTTTCTGGTAAGATTTTGTCATCTTGGGATTGGGGTCCGAATACATGCCCGCGAAAAGAATCACTTTTGTTTTGGGTTTCGTACGCGGATAAGCAGTGTGTACGTTGATTGCTCCCGTCAATGCAGAGGAACCGAATACAACGGAAGAGGCTCCTTTTATCACATCTACCTGCTCCACGTCTTCCATGGGGATGAAAGTCCACATGGGACGGCCCGCATCCGGTCTTAACAGGGGGATATCATCCAGAAGGATCAATACCCGGCTTCCCATTCCGGAACTGAATCCGCTACCGCCCCTTATTTGCGGCTCATTATCCACAACGGCCACGCCTCCGGCCGTATTCAGAAGGCCGTCGATGGTATTGATGTTGCGGTCTTCCGCCAGCTTGGGAGAAAGTATAAGAATAGAATTGGTCGATTTTTCAGGATTGGTCTCATATTTGGAAGATACGACATTGGCCACATCCAGCATCACGGCATGAGGTGATAATTTAATATCCAGATTAATGGTATTTTGCCGCGGGGTAAAAATGACCGTCCTTTTCAATGAATTATATCCCGTGAAACGGAATTCGATCTCACAGGTATCCTTATTAAGTTTAATTTCAAACTTGCCTTCATGATCCGTCATCAGCATATTCGGAGGACAGTTAATCATGATCTGTGTATAAGGGAGAAAGAACCCCTCGCCCTCGTCCCTGACCGTACCTTTCAACACATTCTGTGCATTGAAACTTGTTATCGACAACACAACAAAGAAGAACAACAATAATAGAATATTTCTATACCGGTTATCCATAAAGATAGCTTTTTTTAATATCTCCCAAAGGTTAATTATTTTGAACCGGCAAAATTACGTTTTTTTAATTTCATAAAGGATTAAACTTAATAAAATGAAGATCACAAGAGATCATATCTCTCAAAATCAAATATTTAAAATAGTTAATAAATGTTAACTTAAGAAATAATCTTATAGATCATTTCTTTGAGAAGTTCTTCTTCCGGAGCAGCGGAATCAACCCCTTTTACTTTCATATCATATTCTCTCAGAATGGAAATGATCTTTTTTAGTTCGGTTAATGAATACCGTTGCGCATAAGAAGTATTCAATTTAAGGATGTAGGGGTGGCTGTTACCGTAAATGGCCGATAACGATGCCGGAGAATGATCGGGCGCCAGATGCCAGGCCAGCATTTTATAAAAAAACGGATAAAGCACGGCTATGATCTTCACCATAGGGTTTTCCCGTAAATTATGGCTTAAATTAAAAGTAATCTTATATATTCTGGATAAATTTCTTTCTCCCAACGCATTTTGTAATTCGAACACATTATACTCCTTGCTGATCCCGATATATTTTTCGATAATATCCGGGGTGATTTCGCTGTTGGGAGGAAGTAATATTTTTAATTTTAAGAACTCATTATTGATCCTGGTCAGGTCGTTCCCGATATTTTCCGCTATGGAAGCCGCGGAAGAAGCACTGATCGAATATTCATGCAACCGGGCTTGTTCTTGTACCCAGGCAGCCAGCTTATTATCTTTGATCTTTTCAGACGTAAACAATATTCCGTTCTTTTCGAAAGGTTTGTATTGTGCGGCTTTTAGTTTTCCGTATTTATGGCATATCACCAGGATGGTCGTGGGAGAAGGATTTTCCGCATAGGTTTTGATAAGATCAAAATTTTTTAAATCCCGCGCTTCTTTCACGATAACCAGCCGGTAAGGTACGCCGAAAGGGTATTCCTTGGCTTCTCCTACGATCCGGGCCGCATCCACGTCTTTATCATTGGCGTAAAGTATTACCTGGTTAAAATCTCTATCGGCTTCATCGATCATGCTAGCTTCCATATAATCGGCTAACTGGTCAATAAAAAAGGGTTCCTCTCCCATAAGAAGATATACCGGAGCGAACTCTCTTTTTTTCAGTTTTTCAAATAATGCTTCGTAAGTCATGGAAGTTTATTCGTAGTAATCAAATTTCAAATGTTTCACGGTAATTCCCTTATTGATAAGCTGGTTAAGGGAATCTATCCCGATACGTAAATGTTCTATCGCAAATTTCTGCGTGACCATTTTATCGCTTTGTTCCGTTTTAATCCCGTCAGGTAATGTGGGCTGGTCGGAAACCAGCAATAAGGCACCGGTAGGGATCCGGTTATAAAAACCTACGGTAAATAACGTAGCGGTCTCCATATCCACGGCCGTGCAACGGATCTTTTTAAGGTATTCCTTAAATTCCTGGTCGTGTTCCCATACCCGGCGGTTGGTCGTGTATACCGTTCCCGTCCAGTAATCACGTCCATAATCCCTGATGGAAGCCGAGATCGCTTTCTGCATATTGAATGCCGGTAAAGCCGGTACTTCCGGAGGAAAATAATCATTGGAAGTACCTTCTCCCCGTATAGCGGCTATCGGCAGGACATATTCCCCCAATCCGATATAAGGTTTTATACTTCCGGTTTTCCCCAGGAAAAGAATCGCCTTAGGCATAATGGCGGTGAGAAGATCCATAATTGTTGCGGCCATCGGACTGCCCATGGAGAAATTGATAATGGTAATATTATCTTTTGTGGCGCTCTGCATCGGTTTTTCAATTCCCATCATAGGGGTATCCATCAATTTCGCAAAATTGGATACGTATTCCCTGAAATTGGTCAGGATCACATATTGTCCGAATTCATCCAGATTCAATCCGGTATATCTCGGCAACCAATTGTTTACGATTTCCTGTTTCGTATGCATGAGCGATCTATTATATTTAACTTAGTTCTTTTTCGCGGTACGACCTTTGGTTTTATCGTAATCCGTTACTTTTTTTATAGCTCCCGTAGTAGCCGTCAGTAACGGTTCTACGGATAATTCTTCTCCTAGCGCTTTTTTCATCCAGTCATTGGGCGTTCTCCTGCCGATGCTGAAAATACGTTCCACTTCACTGCCCAGGTTTTTATTTTTCAGATAATTCCCGATCTGGAAATCGATCAGATGACCTAACGGATAAGCGGAAAGGTAAAGCGGCGCATCGATCATATGGGAATATACCGCCAGGATAGTCTGGTCTTTCGTTTTAAATACCGGTGCGTAGTATTGATTCCAAACTTCTTTGGATATTTTAAGCACGGCATCTTTCAGCTGAGCCGCATTGGCATTGGGATTCTGGTACATCCATTGCCAAACTTTAATATCGACCAAAGACACGCCCATGATCTCGTAACAGCCCCAGAAAATATCAAGCGTATGAAGATAATCATCCATTTCTTCCGGTCCTTTAAGACCAAGGAGTTGCAGATCCCTTGACTGGAAAGTGAAAGCGAGCGCTTCCGTAAAAGCGGTGTTGGGAACCCCTCTCAGGAAATAATTGGAAACGTCATGTAATGAGATGGTTTGTTCCACATTATGCCCAAATTCATGGATACCGATGTTATATCCTTTGTAATCCATACCATCTTTTCCGATGCGTGTACGCAGCCTGGCATTATCGCTTTTCATCATCGATTCCCAGGCATGGCCTGCTCCTACCGACGCATCGACGGTAATATGCTGACAGATGAAATCAGCCCTTTCTTTGGTAAAACCCAGATCAGTTAAAATGCGGGGAAGATCTTTTACAAAAGCCTCTTTATTAGGGTATTTGGCTTTCACGATATTATCGAGTTGAGCGGGATCAATCGAACTTCTGGATTTAAAACCGTCATACCAGATATCAAACGGTTCCAGTTTTCTTCCGAGACGATTCGAAATTAATTTGGCCGCTTCTCCCACTTGCGGGGAAGATAATAAACGCTGGAATAACTTTTCAGTCTCCCGGACAGAAATTTCCAATTCGTCCTCAAATTTCCGGGTAATGAAATTGGATTTATCCCCGTAATATTCGTCGGTAGCTTTGACTGCTTTGAACACATTCAAAAGATGTTGGTAACGGTCATTTTTTTCCGAAGGCCCTTCGATCTCGATCACCTTTAAGAAAACCTGGTTGGTGGAAGGATACCATATATATTCTCCCTGGTTGATCACATCAATCGGAATAGTCTGGTCGACAATACGCTTCATGATGTTATAAATGATACGCTGCTTGTCAAGTCCTTTGCTTTTGTCGGCATAAGCGGACTTTAACTCGTCGCGTAATCCCCAATGGGTAATCAGTTTAAGGTCAGGAGCCCAGAATTTCTCGTTTTTATCACTCCATACCTGTCCCATGTATATATTATAATTGGATATATAATTGTCGGCAGCGGTTACGGCAGTATTGATAGCCTGTTGTTTCGATGCGGGAACACGGGAAGTGAAGACGTCTCCCAAACGGACATAGCCCCATTCCCGGTCGGTCCATAAAGCGCCGCTGCTGTTTTTCTCTTCAAGGGTATAGTGAGGAAAATTCAATATGACGATAAAAGCGATCTTATTATTGAACATATCGTCATTAAAATGGGATAATCCGTCATAAGCGCCAAAAAGCTGATCGATCGGCATACTGGGAATATTTTCTACATGCGTGGGTAAAAGCAGATCTATGGTTACCCGGTTGTTATGACCGAGTATTGATTCGAAATTGTCGCATAAACGGTTAAAAAGCTGTTCTTTTTCCTGTATGGATTTACAAATATTCTCTTCACAGAATTTAGCATACTCGCTGCGGGTTCCATCAGCGGAGGTCCAGAAAGCAGCGACCTGTTTTACTCCTCTTTCCACCACGGTCGGCGATATGGAAGTAAGTGCCGACACGTTTTTTACGGTCTGGGAAACGAGGGCATCGTCGATAAATCCGGATTCTCGCGCTTTAGTAGTGGTCATAGCCATCATTAAAATAAGTAAAGGTAAAATGGTTTTTTTCATAATTAATATCTCCTATTGTGTAATTATCAACATTATATATCGATCAAAAAGCTTTGCAAAGATAAAAAAAGTCGCCTTACGGATGGAAGTAAATAAAAAAATTGTATTTTTGCCGCGTCTTTTCGGGGTGTGGCGCAGTTGGCTAGCGTACTTGCATGGGGTGCAAGGGGTCGGAAGTTCGAGTCTTCTCACCCCGACAAACAAAAGACTGAGAATCAACAGGTTAAAAAGGTAAATTTTTGCAATTTGCAAAAATCATTTATCTTTTTTGCCTTTTTTTATGTCCGAAAAAAGGCGTTGAAGAACTTCCCTCTCACGTTATAAATTCAAGTGTATGAGAGAGAACCAAAAAAAATCAATGCTCAAGGGAGTTTACAGGAATGATTCCCAAAAACCACAAAGAATATTTATTCCCGCTGCATTATACGATGCCGGCGGTGATCCCATGAAGCCATGGTATGTACGTTATTCATACCGGTACGCCGTGACAGGAAAAATGGTTATGTTCAAGGAGAGTAAGGGGTTGGGTGCATCGGTCAACAGTCAGGTTAAATATGAACGGGCTGAGAAAATCATTTCTGAGATTAACCAGAAGCTTGAAAACGGATATAATCCCTTTAATGAAGGATATATCCAACTGGAAAAAGAGGATTCGTTATTGAGAAGGGCAACCCACAGTCACCTTAACTGGGAAAATTGCCTCAATGACTTCATTAGCTTCAAAAGAACAGAACTTTTAGAAGAGGACAGTATCAGGGCATATCATTTCAAGATAAAGCGGTTCTGCCAATACCTGAAAGAGATAAAAGCATCCAAATTCCATGTTGAATTATTTACTTATAAAATGGCATGTGATTTTATGATGTGGCTATCGGCTAATGGATGTAAATCCAAGAAAACACTCCGGGAATATCGATCCCTGTTATGCCAGGCTGCAAAATATTTACAGAAAAGGGAAATCTTAAAGAAAAACGTTTTTGAGCTTTTACCCAATTATAAATCCGAACCGCAAAAGCCACTAATGTTCACATTAAACCAGATTAAAAAATTAAAATCCCATCTGATAGTCTATGACCGGCAAATGTGGACCATTATGCAGTTTGTATTATACTGTTTTTTTAGGCCCAATAAGGAAGTCCGGCTCATGAAAGTAAAACAGATCGATTTCGTAAGAGGGCTTCTGCATGCAGATCCGTCTACTGCAAAAAACAACCGGGCGGAAACAGTGGTAATCCCGGAATCGTTTTTGGAGTGGTTAAAAGAAGAGGGATATGATACGTGTGATCCAAGCCATTACATGTTCACCATTAGCTGCCGGCCCGGAGAAATCCCTATCGGGAAGAATTACATCAACAAGCGTTTTCATAAACTTGCCAGGCTTCTTGGAATCAATACCTATCTATACGCGCTCAAACATACCGGCAATAAAATGATGAGTGATAAGGGGGTGGATATACCG
>CALECM010000015.1 GCA_937949745.1 uncultured Bacteroidales bacterium
TACGGCTTTTTTCCAGGTACTCAACTCCTCATCCCTGATCGAATATGCATTTGATTATACTACGCGTAACCTGGATTATCTTAAGAAACGTTATCCTGACGCACGCAGCTATGTAAAAGGAATGACCATTGACGACAATATGTTCCAGGAATTGATGCGCAACTATAACAGGAAAAATCCGGATGTTCCCGTCCATATTAATCAGGTATCCAGACAAGAACTGAAATTATGGCTTAAAGCTGTGATCGGAAGGAACCTCTATCAGGAAGACGCTTTCTATCCGTTAATCAATACAACCGATAAAGTGATTCAGAAAGCTTTGGAGATAAAGTAATATTCCATCAGGATAAAAATACTCTGAGAAATCAACATCCATACAACGGGCACTTTGAAATTAATAGTGTCCGTTTACATTTTAACAGGAATTTATTGAATCCTGGTAATGAATGAATATGAACCATAATTTAATCTTATTATATCAGCTAGAATAAAGATCCTTCGCTGCGCTCAGGATGACCACATAACAAAGCATTAATATAATTAATTCGATAATTCCAACTAAACCAGTAATTGCTGCTTTAAATTTTGATGCGTGAAAAATCAAGGTTCTTTGGCGTGAAGAACTGTAATTGTTTGACGAGTGTTAACGAGGAGTTATTACAGTTCAGCCAAAGGTTCTTTGATTTTTAGCAGAAAAATTGAGCAGCCATGCCCTTTCTTTGTTACTTTCTTTGGGCAGGCAAAGAAAGTAAATTATAAATCAGTACTTATTCCAGGGGAATTCAACTCTGGTAATTAATGCCTATAAAGATGCCGACCCCACTTCAGAATATAACAGAAAAAAAATTCCGGAAGGATATTTAATGATCCATAACAAAAATTTCTCTATTCAATAAGACGGGAAAAATTTCATTGATCTTTCCCGGATCATAAGGAACATTTACTTTCAGATAATTATCCGTAAATCCGTACATCATTCCATCATTATGATCCGATTCGAATAAAACAGGACGTATAGTCCCTTCAAATTGACGATAAAAATCCCGCTTCTTTTTATCAGATAAAGCCAGGAGTTGTTGAGTTCTTTCTTTCTTTAGCATATCAGGAACCTGAGGCATAGAAGCTGCGGGGGTATTGGGCCTTCTGGAATAAGTGAATACATGTAAATAACTGATCGGCAGATCCTCTATAAAACGGTAAGAATCCGTAAAATCCTGATCGGTTTCAGTAGGGAAACCGGAAATCACATCAATCGCGATACAGGCATCCGGCATCAAACTTTTGATCTGGATTACTTTTTCCCGGAATAAATTTCGCGTGTAACGTCTCTTCATCTTGGATAAAGTAGCATCAGAACCGGATTGTAAAGGGATATGAAAATGGGGCATCATGACGGATGAATCCGATATGAATTGAATAATTTCTTTTTTTAAAAGATTAGGTTCAATGGAGGAGATGCGGATACGGTCCACCGGACTTTGCCGCTCAATTTCACATAGAAGATCTAACAGGGAAGTTCCGTCAGAAGTCCCGAAATCCCCTATATTGACACCCGTCAGGTTAACTTCTTTAATACCGGAAGCGGATATCCGGTAGAGTTGTTGCATCACCTCTTCGATGGAAGCGCTCCTGCTTTTTCCCCGGGCTAAGGCTACAGTACAATAACTGCAATGGTAATCGCAACCATCCTGTATTTTCAAAAAAGAGCGTGTCCTGTCACCGGAAGAAAATGCCGGTGAGAAAAGAGGAGCATGTGGAACAGGATCTCCGCATAAAAAAGGTACTACATGTGATTTATCTTCACTTCCGAAAACGGCGGAAACTCCCTCCCACTGCTGGATCATAAGCGGCTCCAGGGCAGCATAACAACCGACCAGGATAATTTGGGAAGCTGGATTCTCACGATGTAAGCGGGCCACCAGATTACGCGTTTTTTTAACGGCTGCCTCCGTAACGGCACAACTATTTACGATAATATGGTAAGCTTCATCCTTCCTCACAAAACCGGCATCCGTCAATTGCCGGGCAATCTCCGAGGATTCGCTGAAATTAAGCTTACAACCTAAGGTATGTATGTTAAAAGTTCTATCCGTATTCACTATGCAAAAATACAAATAATGGAAACACTAACTAAAGAAATATAAGTATGGGCACTATAAAACAACATCCATTTTATCCGGAAAATCATTTTACGGATATCAATTTCAAATCCGGATCATTTACTTTGGAAGAAATTAAACAAAGTAACCGGATCAAATTATAGATTTACCATAAATCCAAGTAACTTTTTATGTATCTTTGCGTAACTATTATCATAAATTTATTTTGAAATGAGAACCAAGTATATCGACCTTATCTCCCAGACCTACGAATTTCCACAAGATGAATTCCGGGTAGAAGATGATGAACTCTATTTCCATGATGTCTCTCTAATGGATATCATCAAGCAATACGGAACTCCGTTAAAGATCACCTATCTTCCTAAAATATCCCAGAATATTCAACGGGCACGACGATGGTTCAATGTGGCAATGGCTAAAGTAGATTACCAGGGAGACTATCATTATTGTTATTGTACTAAAAGCTCCCATTTCGAATTCGTATTGACGGAAGTATTGAAAAATGACGTACATATCGAAACTTCTTCGGCCTTCGACCTTAATATTATTGAAACATTAAATGAAACCGGGCAATTCGATAAAGAGAATTATATTATATGTAACGGTTTCAAAAAACAGCAATACATTGACAATATCAACCTGATGCTGGAACAGGGATTCGTCAATATCATCCCGGTCCTGGACAGTAAACATGAACTGGATCTTTTAAACAAACAGATCATTACCAAATGTAAACTGGGCATCCGGATCGCGGCGGAAGAAGAACCCCGCTTCGAATTTTATACATCCAGGTTAGGTATCCGTTACAATGATATCATTCCGTTTTACCAAAGCAAGATCAAACAAAACCCGAAATTTGAACTGAAAATGCTTCACTTTTTTATCAATACCGGGATCAATGATACTTCTTATTATTGGAATGAGTTATCCAAGTGCGTTAATCTTTATTGTGATTTAAAAAAGATTTGTCCCGAACTGGATTCCCTGAATATCGGCGGTGGATTCCCGATCAAAAGCTCCCTTTCTTTCGAATATGATTACGAATACATGGCTGAGGAAATCATTTCCCAGATTAAACAAATCTGTGAACGCGAAGGCGTGGAAGAACCTGATATTTTTACGGAATTCGGTTCCTATACTGTTGGCGAAGCCAGTGCCATTCTATTTTCCATAGTGCAACAAAAAAGACAAAACGATAGGGAGTTATGGAATATGATCGACAGTTCTTTCATGACTACCCTACCCGATACGTGGGCTATTAACCAGCAATTTATCCTATTGGCGATCAATAACTGGGACCGTGAATATGAAAGGGTTTTTATCGGCGGGGTTACCTGCGACAGTCATGATTATTACAACTCCGAAGCGCATCTGAATGCGGTTTTCCTTCCCAGGATTTATAAAAACGACAAAATAAAGGATAACGACGGGGAATATTCGGTGAATGCCAATGATGAGGAAGGCGACCCGCAATATATCGGATTGTTTCATACCGGGGCTTATCAGGAGGCTATCGGCGGCTATGGCGGCATACAACATTGCCTGACACCGGCCCCGAAACATATTATCATCAACCGGGATGAAGACGGTGAAACTTACACCAAACTCTTTGCCAAAGAGCAAAGTTATAAAGCGATGTTAAAAATTTTAGGCTATTAGCAAGGGATATAAAAAAATTGACTATTTTTGCAGCGGGTAAGTCTTGTACGATCTGCTCCCTTTTAACTCCCCCAGGACAGGAATGTAGCAAGGGCATAATGGTTGTAGCGATGCGATATAAGTAGCTTACCCTCTTTTATTTTAAAAAGGTATGTTACTAAAGATCTATCCGGAAAATCCAAATCCCAGGGCCATCCAGCAGGTGGTCGAATGCCTGTCGGACGGCGGTATTATCATCTATCCGACCGACACGATATATGGGATCGGATGCGATATCTACAAATCGAAAAGCATCGAGAGGGTTATCCAGTTACAAGGTATGAACAAGAAAAAGACCGCACTCTCATTCATTTGTTCCGACCTTAGTCATGTAACGGAATTCACCCGGCCGCTCGACAATAATATTTTCAAGATCATGAAAAAAGCGCTTCCCGGACCATACACTTTCATCCTGGAAGCCAATTCCAACGTACCCAAACTCATACAAAGCAATAAAAAAACAGTGGGTATCCGTATTCCCGACAATAACATCAGCCTTGAGATCGTGAGGGTCTTAGGCCATCCCATCCTATCTACTTCCGTAAAAGATGAGGACGAAGTGATCGAATATATTACCGATCCCGAACTGATCTATGAGAAATACGCGGACAAAGTGGACATTGTCATTGACGGCGGATTCGGGGATAATATCCCTTCCACAGTCGTGGATTGTACTTCCGGCGAATGTGAAATTATCCGTCACGGGAAAGGGGACATCGATATATTAGAATAGGAAATCATTTTTCTTCTGTGGACCATCAACTTATGGCCAAAAAATAACAAAAAGTTTAAACTCCTATTTCTGTTGATAAATAAAAGTTTACTTTTTGATATATTTATGCATTTTAGCATGAATTTTCAGTATGTTTACCATTCAAAATATTATTAACTTAAAAAAAACAGAAACAATGAAAAAGTTATTATTCACCACCCTTATCCTTTTTGCCGGTTTTTCTTTTGCAACTGCACAGGTCAATCTTTCGTTTAACCCCAAGGAAGATACCAAATATGAGTATAAAATGGAAATCACTCAAAATATGAAACAAACGGCCATGGGATATGAAATTCCCATGACCCATAAAACAGTAACTGCATTTGACATGGCCGTTCAGGAAAAAAGCGCTGCGGGAACAAAAATAAACTTTGTTTATACAGAAATTGTGTATGAACTCTCCAGTACGATGATGAACATCAAATATGACTCCAAAAAACCATCCGACGATACTTCACAGGTGGATGCGATGATGGGAAAGGTGTTCGGCAGTATTATCGGAAAATCTTTTCAGGCTGTTATTGCACCTGACGGTTCCGTAATTTCCGTATCCGGATTTAATGCTATCGTAGAAGATCTGATAAAAAATATGGGTGACGATTCTCAATCACAAATGTTTGAGCAGGCCTTGGAACAACAGTTCAGCGATGAAGCTATAAAAACCATGCTTGAACAATATATGAAAATATATCCCGGTAAGACCATCAAAAAAGGAGATAGCTGGATCGTCAAACAGAACACAGATGCAATGGGAATGACGACGACTATTAAATCAAAATATACCTTAAAATCCGCAGATAAAAAAGTTGCTTTTACAGATGTAACCTCAACTATTGATGGTATGGATGGCGCCATTACAGGAACTCAACAAGGTACTGTTGAATTTGATGTGGAAACCGGACTGGTGAAAACGTCTGTAATAAATCAGAAAATGAAAGGCACCATGAGTGCAAATGGAATAGATATCGATATTGATATGGATTCTAAAGCGATAGTAACGACGACCGAAAAGAGTAATTAATATTCAGGAAAGAAGACACCTAAGGGTAAGTAATCCGGCTTCCGGATTACTTACCCTTAGGCTTATTTACGGGAAACTGCTCAGGGATCCATTGTAGCAATAATAATCATCTTTTCTTTAAACTCACCGATTTACCGGATTATATTTGAACAGTAAGCATATGCTTTTTGATATGGAAATAAACCCAACAAAGGATCCACGCTTATCCAGATACCTTCCTCACTGTCATAATATCGTGCGCCGAAATAAGATAGCCCCGTCTCCGCATCGCGTTCCTTGCCGAAAAAAGTGTAGGGTGTCTCCCAGTTGGTATCATAACGTTTGTCGTACCACAACTCCCCGAAAGGAAGATAATCCAGTTTCTGAATTACGTCACCGTTGTGGGTGATCACGATATCCCAATTGTGTATCATCATAAGACTCATTAACCACATGAATTATAAATATTACCACAGTAATCAATAACCCATCCTGTATAATATTCATCATCCTTTATAAATACTATTTTTATGAATTTATCCTTAAATGGACTTATATTTACTACGTTTACCATAATGTCATCTTCAAATTCAATTAATTCAAAAGAAGATTCTGGACTAGGCTGTGAAAAGAGTTTTATTTTTTATTTCTACTTAGGAATACACTACAATATTTTTTTTCAATCCATCCAGTAATCGTAGGAGAATTAAATTGGCTAACTGAATTCACTTTAACTTCAAAAGCCGATAGTGATTCTTTCATGAGTTCAAGAGAAAAATAATTTTCAAAAATTGTATCCTGAAAAAAAGAATTCTTCTCTTCAATACATAATGAGGTAGAATATAATGTTATCTTTATATTAGATTGATTAACAAAAGCATATGGCAATATATCATTTTGGGAAACCGCCAAAAAAGGAAAAGCCATAAAACTGTAATACAATAAATTTTTTCATATAATTATTTTAGAATAAAGTAATACATTAATTGTCACTTCTTAAGAATGAATATCAACTCTACAACTTTTTAAAAATATAATCAGGGGGAATTCAAAATTTCTCATATTTTTATTTATTTGGATATTTCACCATTTTCTATGGCATTAAGTCCGAGAATATTAATTCTGATATTCTCTTTATTGATTTATAATATAATTATAAAAGGTTTCTTTTGCAAAATCTTTCATTGCTTCTTTATCAAAAAGTATTAATACTCCCCAAGGATAATTATATAAAGCGATCAAACCATACTTATGGTTCCAATAAGCATACATTTCTTCGTCAATACTATTATTAAGGTCGTATTCACTTTTTATTACCTGCATTTCTTTATCTTCATATTTTAGATAAATTGTATCTAAATTAGGACAATACACATTCTCCAAGAAAAGGAATCTCGCTCTATCGCATATGGAGTATATACACTGACAGAATCATTCAAAGCATAAATCCAATTTTTTCGATTATAGATATGTATTGTATCAATGTATGCTACAATGGAATCACGTAGTTCTTTCTTATTTAAATTCGACATCTGTATTTGATAATCGTATATAGTAATGATTTCTTTCATACATGATGTAATAGGCGCACGATCTTTTGTGGAAGAATTGCATGAGAAAATAATAGCGCCTATAGATAACATTCCTGTAAATAATATTTTATATGGAATTTTAATTCTCATTTTATTACCATATTCCATTCTTTCTTTAATTTCTTTTTGCTGTATAGGTGATAGATATTTATAAGTCCAATGATTATATTGATCTCTGTATGCTTTCTGATGTCCTACAGTCTTCCCACCAGGATAACCTTTAATTCCATGTCCTCTATATTCATGAATTCCCAAATAACTCTTCACTGCCTCTACTGTTCCCAAAGAGTTTAATTCCCCTTCTATGGCTGTAATTCTATATTTCCATCTTCTGTTTTTTGATATCCCAATCTTTGATAATTATCCCCATCATTGTACGTAACTCTTTTAGAATTTCATTTTATATCAAATCAAATATATATTTTATTTATAATTTTCATTAGAAGAAGTAATAACTATATATCATAGTTCACATTATTCCCATATATTAGACGTGCATGTTGTTCTCATATCCGGACATAAATATCGTAAATTTACCCACCCCTCAAAGTTATTTTTAAGTTTTAATTTAACATAACAATCTTTGAAGTATCCTGATTTGAAATCAAGGATTTGACCAACTTCACTTTCAATAATATAGTTCAATATTTTGGATGTGGAATCTGAAAATTCATATATCGGAATTTTCAAATTATCATAATTTTGAATAACTATTCCTAAATTTATATCCCTTACCCATAATTGATCTTTTATTGGTGAAAAATTTTGTGTATCCACTTCCACTAAAAAATAATTGTATTTCTTCTTTTTTAATGTAACATAATATCCCAAAGACTCTTCATCAACTTTTAGATATTTTTTTTTACCTAAATAAAGATTATTTTCAAAAGTTTTAATTGCATTTGTATCAAGTGGATGTGTAAAGGCTTTAAGATAGGTAATATCCCCGTTCTCTTTTTCAATGTATAATGGTCTAGAACAACTAATAAATAAAAATATTAGTGCTGTTATTATAATTAATTTTTTCATCTACTAATTCTGATTCTGATATTTAAAGATTTGCCTAATTGTTTTTCTACAATTTTCCAGTAACGTCCGTCCACGGTCGGACAACCCATTGATGAATTTTTTGCTGTACCATCCCAATCAGTTCTGTGAAAAAACACTCCCTCCATTGTAAGTTTTTCCCCATTTTTTGTTCCCTTAAGGGGTGTTCTGTTTAATGACTTGATTCTATAAGTTAAAGCAGGGGTTACTCCCCTTGCTTTTGCACCTGCAGTTCCATAAACTGATGTCGCCATATCCTGATAATAAGCTTGATAATCTCCTTCATCTAAAGTAGAATAGTTATTATTCTTTGGTGTTGTTAATCCATTATAAGTCTTGATATCATCTTCACCATTTACACCATAAATCGTAACCTGCGCGGGATTTGCACCTTCGCCATCTAACTTACCATTTACTCCAAGTTTTTCATCATAACTACCTTGGAAATGAACAAATGCTTCACCAAGATAATTTCCTTCAATCCCATTTATATCCATTTCAGTTTGGCTTTTATAATCTGTCCATTTTATTTCTTTATCGCCAGTTTCTTTATTATGAAATTCATACCAATCTCTTCCATCCGGATCCACGAATTTTACCGGATTATTAGCGCAATACACATAAGGG
>CALECM010000016.1 GCA_937949745.1 uncultured Bacteroidales bacterium
TACCCGGATTTAAACGTGGTAGGCTGGCATCTTCTATGCCCGTGATGGTTAACGCCGTCTCATGGCGGAGGCTGCCTTCTAAGCCTGATATATAAGCTTCGCCAAGGGAATAGGTGAAAGATGGTGTTATTTCCAGGATTTCATCTTCTTCCGGTATTCCCCGGATCGATTTTCCGGACCGCACATGGACATAGGAAGATTTTGTGATTTTGTTATGATGAAGGGAAGGAAGATAATTATTTTCCCCTTCAGAAAGAGTATTTCCGGCATTGGTAAAGGAGGGAAAAAAACCATAACCAATACCCGGACATTTTATTTTCGGCTTTTCAATCGTCAATAAACTGATCAAAAATATTAAGCCGGTTACAAAGAAATAGAAAAGATAACTGGCCTTCATTAGATTATTTTTATGGTTATACTAAGCTTCTGTTCAAATGTCTTTGACGGGTAAGTATTTATTACATCAGCAAGTAATCATTTATTGATCGGTTCATCCTTAAATCCTTATCGAATAAAGTACCACAAAGTTATTATTTTTTCATTTCATTATCAATTATTTTTTAATTTTTTTTCAAGAATTATTTTTAAATATTTGTAAATGATTTTAGTATGAGTGTAAATACGAACGTCTTCACTCTTAAAATAAAAGATAAAATAATGTGGAAAATAAAATTTTAAAGATCTAAAATTAACAAGCCTTTCAATTTTCGGATATCGTAGGATTGTTTTGTTTTGAAACTTTTGGAAGGAAAAAACCGGATAATCTAAAAAGTATTACACTTTAACCTGTTCATATTTTGAACGATACAATCCGTAGAATCAAAATTATTTATTTCTGTTTAAATAAAACATGATGATAGAAATCCGCGAATTGTTTCCCGATAATTTCTTTGGAAAAATGATCCGCTGCATAATCACGGATAGCATCTTTATCGTATTCCCGGTAATGGTCCAACATCCAATTCAGTTTTTCCAAAAGTAAATTTTCATTTTTAGCTTCCACCATGATTCCACGGGATTGATCCACGATTTCCCTTATGCCTCCCACATCCGTAACCAATACCGGTTTTCCGCAGGAAAAGGATTCGATAATTACACAGGGAAGGTTTTCGTAATTGGAAAAGAGCAGTAAAAAATCACTTTTCCCCAACTCCCGGGCGACCTCTTCCTCGTTCCTGTTACCCAAAAAAACTACATGGGAGGATAGATCATGATCCCTGACAAATTTTTCTGCTTTCTCATTAGGATTTTCATGGATAACTTTCAATACAAAATCTTTCCTTATTGCAGCTAATTTTTCTATTACATGCAGTATGCCGATAAAATTTTTAGCCTCATCTTTTAGAGTAGAAATATGAATGATATTAATTTTATCATTGTTCTGGTGATCAGGCAGGAAAAGTTTGGTATCCACTACATTCGGAATGACAGTTGAATCAATTCCCGGATATTTGCCGTTGATAATAAGCCGCAAATTTTCCGAAACAGTGGTATAGCCGGATACCGAGTCATAGATCTTTTTTAGTTTTCCATTTAAACTATCCGTAAATTTATCTGCATTCTGAGGCTGATATATGGTCCAATGTTCCGTAAGCACCAATGGAATATGATACTTTTTACTTATTTTCCGGGCCAGGAAACCCATAGGTAAGGCCACATGTAAATGTACCAGATCAGGTTTCCCATATTCTTTGTATATTTCACCGATTCCTTTCCGATACAAATAATTACGGTAAATTTTCGAAAATAATCTCGCCGGTAGCCATCGCCTTCTTTTAATATAATAAGTAATCCGGGTTTCATTACCGTATCTATCGATACTTTTACGTTGTTGAAAATGGTCCGTGAAAACTACTTTGACGGAAACCGAAGGATAAAACATAGCAATAGCCGCAATATGCTTTTCAATGAAATTCCCTGCATAGGGACTTCTATCATCGGGGAACCAGGAAGGAATATGTAAAACGTACATACGTTATTTTTTGGAAGAAAATTTTTCACGGAAAACGGAAAATTCATTTTTAAGCAAACGGTAATCAGATTTACCGAACAGGAAGTCTTTCCAGGTAGCATCCGTTTTTTTAAAAAAGAACACAGCACTAAATATTAAACTTGACAAATAGGATAAACTGGTAATGATACCCGCGGTCTGTAAAGCCTCCATATATCCGGATTTTACTGCTTCCGGGATCAGGATAATTCCCAGAACCAGCGTAACCACCAAACCTAACAAAGAAGAAACCGTATTAATCCAATAAAGTCCGAATCCGGAAAAATGGTGTGAAAAGATGGTAAGGCAGGACAAAAAAACGATACCCGGAGCCAAAGCATATATCACCTTTTTCACTTCGATAAATTCAGGTCCGAATACAAAAGCGAATACTCCGGAAGGAATCACTAATAAAATAATGACAGCCACCAAAGAGAACAGAAGAACCATTTTAAAAAAGGAAGTAGTCAGTTTTTTTGCATAAACCTGATCCGGCGTATTGGATAATTTGGCATACTGTACCAATGCCATGCTCTTGGGAAATACCCATACCGCTTCCGACAATTTGGTTCCTAATTCAAAGATTCCCAACGGCTTTCTTCCGGCAAAATATTCGATAAAATAATAATTCAGCCGGTAATTCATTAATTGCGCCAGGTTCGCCATTTGCACCCAGAATCCGAGTCTGAACATCTCCTTTAACAATTCCCATAGCCCTGACATACTAAACCTGTTTACATTTTTTTTGATAAATCCGAACGAACATAACAACGGAACCAGATAGGAAAGCGTTAAAGCAAAAATATAGAGATCTACGCGAACGGGCCGGTCCAGATAGATCGCAGCACACAACACGGCCAGAAAGCCGATAATAAGCGTAGCAGTCTGGAACAGATGGTATAGATTATAAAGACGGATATTATCTTTACCCTGCATGAGTGTCGTATGGATAAAATAAAGCGAGTTGATAACCGACAGTATGAAAAGCTGCCATTCAAAACCTTCAGGAATCAGGCGGAGATAAAACAAGGCCGTTGTCCCGGCTATATTACTGAGCAGGCTCCATGCGTAAGTAAGCACAAGGATTTGGGAAAAACTCTTTCTGGGAACCAGGTAGACGATCGCCCCTCCGCCCACCATATTGGATAAAAGCTGCAAAATAGTAAGTCCCAGGACAACGAGGGCAATCGTACCGGTACCTTCGGCGCCGAAAGTATTGGTATTGATGACCACCACCACAAGCATGACCATCATGACTATAATACGGGTAAAAAAAGTTCCGACTATTTTGTTAAACATTGGTCCTCGTTTGGAATGCAAATTTAAGTAAATTTCAGACGTTAACAGGAAATAAAAAACACCGGGCCGCTGACGCCACCCGATGTTTCGATTTATAGTCTTAACGAAAATTAAGTTAATACAACATTCCGTTCTTTGATGATCTTTCTCAGGTTAATGAGCGCATAGCGCATTCTTCCCAATGCGGTATTAATACTTACACCGGTCATGGAAGCGATATCTTTAAAACTGATATCGTCATATATCCTCATTTGCAAAACTTCACGCTGTTCTTCCGGTAAATACTGGATCAATTCCTGAACATCCTTGTATATTTGTTCCGTGATAATTTTTTGTTCTACTGAAGGATCGGTACCGTAGATCACATCAAATATATCAAAATCCCCTGATGATTCGTAAGCCGGCATTCTTTGTGTTTTCCGGTAATAATCTATTTTCAGGTTATTGGCGATCCGCATTACCCACTGCAGGAATTTTCCTTCTTCCTTATAATTTCCTGATTTAAGCGTATTGATTACTTTAATAAATGTATCCTGAAAAATATCTTCCGCTAATTCCCTATTTTTAACAGAAAGCATGATATATGAAAATACTTTTTTCTGATGTCTTGTAATTAAAGTCATTAAGGCTGATTCGTCACCATTAAGATAACGGGATATTAATTCGTTATCATTGAGCACTATCGTATTCATAAAGACCTCCCTTGTTTTTGATTAATATTCTAAGAAAAGGTAATTTTATATTCGATAGCGTTCCTCCTATTGATTTAGATGTGACTTATGATAATTTTTATTATGCAAATATACAACAATATTCCATATAATTGTATAATTTTTACAATTTGGCTAACATTTTATTGCAACTAACTGATTTTAAGACTAATATTTTTATTCATCCAAGGTTTCCAATTGGGTTTTCAGGGCTGCGACTTCGTCGATATCGGTTTCCCAGTGTTCAAGATTGGAAATGTCGAGCCAATTTATGCCGCTATCTTCAGGTAATGTACTGATTTTCTTCTTACAAGAAGCATGGTACTCCTGAATTCCGGTAATATGGGCCAAATCCGTCACATTCTCACTATTCACACCGCTTCCGGCTAAAATTATAATGCGTTCTGCCGCTATTTCATGGATCAGCCTTAATCTTCCCATTCCTTCCCGGGCTGTAACCGCATGTCCGGAAGTAAGGATACGGTGGCATCCGCAATCAATGATGGTTTCCAGTGACTTTGCCCAATTTTTGGCAACATCGAAAGCGCGGTGGAAGGTAACCTGCATGGGAGCCGCAAGCTCCACTATTTCACGGGTCTTCTGTGCGTCGACCGTATAATCGGGATTAAGGAAACCGGTAACAATACCTTTCACTCCGGCATGTTTACAAAACATGATATCCTCCTTCATGATCTTATATTCCAGATCATTATAACAAAAATCACCGGCACGGGGGCGTATCAGCACAAAAGTGTCCAGTTCCAGGTAAGTAACACAATACATAATGGATGCCCGTGAAGGGGTAGTTCCTCCTTCATTCAGGTTCTGGCACAATTCGATCCGCGAGGCACCTCCTCTCTCCGCATTCACGGCTGATTGTACGGAATTAGCACAAATTTCCAAAAGCATATATAAGGTTTAAAATGCAAATATAGTGAATAAAGAATTTATCAGATGTCTAAATAAAAAAAATGTATATTTGCATCTTAATTTTAAATTTGTATCATTATGAAATTCATTGTATCCAGAGATGTTCTTTACAAAAATCTGAGTGCTATCAGCGGAGTCCTGAGTTCCAACAGCTCTTTACCGATATTGGACAATTTCCTTTTTACTATCGAAGGAGACAGACTGACCTTAACAGCTTCGGATCTGGATACGACCATGAATGCCGTTGTAGACCTGACCAATGTGGAAGGAGAAGGATCGGTTGCGGTTCCGTCCAAGATATTACTGGAAACGCTCAAATTAATTCCGGAAACACCTATCGTATTTGCTTTCGATCTGGAAAATAACATTGTGAAGTTCACGGCAGCCAACGGAGAATATGATTCGCCGTGTTTCGCGGGCAATGAATATCCGCAGGTACAGTCGATGGGTGATTCCAATTCTTTCGATATCGACGCCGGCATTTTACAAAGGGCGGTGAGCAAGACTTTATTTGCAACCGGAAACGACGAATTACGGCCGAACATGATGGGGGTATTATGCGAGCTTTCAAATGAATACATCACTTTCGTAGCTACGGATGCTCATAAACTGGTCCGTTTCAGGAACCAGGCAGTAAAGACGGATGATTTCGTTTCGTTTATCCTTCCGAAAAAACCTCTTATGCAGCTTAAGACTATTCTGGTGGGATTTACCGATAAAGTAAAAGTCAACTATTCTTCGGAAACCAATCATATCCAATTTTCTTTTGAGAATATTACCATCTTTTCAAGATTAAAAGACGGTAAATTCCCGAATTATGAAGCGGTGATCCCAACAAATAATCCCAATAAACTGGTGGTTTCAAGGGAAGATTTCCTGAAATCGATCAGGAGGGTAGGTATTTTCTCCAGTCAGTCCACCTTTCAGGTGAGGGTTTCCTTATCGGAAGAAGCAGTGAATATTACTGCGGAAGACGTGGATTATTCCAATAAAGCGGAAGAAATGATCAGCGGGGTTTATACCGGTGAACCTATGGATATCGGATTTAATTCCAAATTTCTCCGTGAGATGCTGGAGAATATGGATTCGCAGGAAATAAGCCTGGAGATGTCGCAACCTAACCGTGCCGCACTTATTCTTCCTACCGAAGAGTTTACAGCAGATGAAAATCTCCTGATGTTGATTATGCCGGTTATGCTCAACGCATAAAAGAACTGTATTCTTTTAGATGATAATTTCTTATTAAATAAAACGGTGATTGTCCTGTCGCTGCTTCAGTAATGGAGGGGAGGAAAGTCCGGGCAACGCAGAGCACCATGCTTCCTAACGGGAAGGGACTTCGCAAGAAGTTACAGATAGTGCCACAGAAAAGATACCGCTCCTTTAACGGAGTAAGGGTGAAAACGTGAGGTAAGAGCTCACGGCATCGGTAGCGATACCTGATGCAGGTAAACCTCATGGGTTGAAAGGCCAAATAAACCGGGGCTTGAGGGTTGCTCGCCCGACCCGGAGGGTAGGCTGATTGAGCCTTATGGCGACGTAAGGCCTAGATAAATGACAGGAGTCCACAGAACCCGGCTTACAGATCACCGTTTTTTATTCCGTAAAAACATACTGGATAATATTTGCCCCCATCTGGAGCGCTTTGGTCCTGACCGCTTCGGAATCTTTATGCACCTCAAAATCTTCCCATCCGTCTCCAAGGTCACTCTCATAAGTGAAAAGGCAAACCATTCGTCCTTCCCATATCAGAGCGAAAGCCTGGGGCGGTTTATTGTCGTGCTCATGTATCTTGGGAAGCCCGCCCGGGAATTTATATTTCTGATGGAAAAGGGGGTGATTGAAAGGTAACTCCACAAATTCGAGTTCGGGGAAAACCATTTTCATCTGCGGGAAAACAAACTGGCGAAGACCATAATTATCGTCAATATGTAAAAATCCGCCCGCCATCAGATAACGGCGCAGGTTGGCAGCTTCTTCATCCGAAAAAACTACATTTCCATGTCCTGTCATGTGGATAAAAGGATAATTGAAAATATCAGGACTTCCCACTTCTACCGTGGCATATTCCGGATTAAGGGAAGTTTGAAGATTTTGATTACAAAACCGGATCAGATTGGGCAGCGCAGTGGGATTAGCGTACCAGTCTCCCCCGCCCCTGTATTTGAGCAATGCGATCTGCTGGGCCTGTACCGAACATATTCCCAACAACAGAAAGCATGTGATGATGTAAAACCTCTTCATTGTTTTCATATTAATAACCGCCTCCCCATTTTCTCATAAACCATTCCACCCCCAAAAGCAATATGATCAATGCCAGATACCACCATGAGTTCATGATAAGACTATATTTTTTACTATAATTGGCGATGGCTTTTATGTTATCGTTATTTTTGATTTCCTGTTCAACATCCTGCATCCGGTCGACCGTAAAGAATTTACCGTTTGTAGCCTGGGAAATATTCTGCAGCAAGGCATGGTCGGCCACGAGATTTACTGACTCTAACATTACTTCCCGTACAGTAAATATGCCATTCTTTGCATAGGTCTGATTACCGAATTGCACTGAGGCCTGCCATGAATAATCACCCACAGGCAGTTTGCCGAGGTTTAAGCTATAGGCATTATTTTGTTTGGAAAACCGGGAATCATATTTTTTTCCGGCACGGTCGGTATAAGAGAAGGTGACATCGGGTTCATTCACCAGTTCATAACTGTCATTATATAATTCCGCTGAGAATTCAATATCCGCATTCTCATCAAATACCTGTCCTGCATGAACCCTGAAGAAACTTTTGTCACTTTTAACCGAAAGGAGCTGAACCGTTTTGGTGATAATCTCATCAAAAGCATCACTATTCTGGACGTAAAGATAATTATACATTCTCCATTGCCATAGACCGTCGCCGGTAATCACACCCATCTTTGCTCCGTTAAGATCGTTGAACATGATTAACGGATAAGGTGTAATTACATTACTGATCTTCTGATACATGAAAGTGGTAGCGGAAACCGCGGTTTTATAATCCCCGAAAAAGGTATGAAGCGGGGGAAAATTCCTGATTATCTGCCGGGTTTCTTCCGAGAAAGTAAAGGAGGTAAAGTTTTCATTGTAGCTCGGTACGGCATCATTAAAAAGCCCCCTGTTTTGTGTAATCGTCATTCCCAGGTTCATGGTGTTGAAACGGCTTAGATCTGTTTGCTGTCCCATGATGAAAAGGGCGGAAATACCACCCTGTGTTATCCTGGATAAAAGGGTTGAGACAGGATTAATTGCTGATGGTAACTGATGCAGGATCAACAGTGAATAATCTTCAGGATTCGCCTTAAATTCCTGTACGGGGAAAACATCCAGTTCATACCGGTCGATCTTTTCCAAAGCGTAACGTAAAGCGCTTATATCCGGATGAGGAGCATGGTAAATAATGGCAATTTTTTCCCTTGTATCCACGACTTCCACAAAAAAAGAAGCCACATTATTTTTATAGGAAATTTCGCCGTCCACCTCTTCCAGTTCCACGCGATACTGGTGCATTCCTTTTTCCCTGGCTTCAATACTTAATTTAACCGTTTCAAAATATTGTGAAGAATTAAGATTAATATTTTTGGAGAAGATTTCCATACCCTGTTCATAGACTCTCAACACGGAATTCTTTCCCGCCAGTTTGTTTGCCGCCACTTTAATTTCCACGGGGAAGAAATTACCCCGGTAGGTCTGCCGGTTGTGGTTGATGCCCGAGATCAACAGGTCCGGCTGGAATTCCGTATCTCCCAATCCTACGGTATAAACCGGAAAATTCAGTTTATCGGCTTTATAATAAGGATTAGAACCTGTATTGTAAATACCGTCGGTAAATAGTACCATCGCACCCATGTTGCGGTTACCGTAAAAGTTATTTACTTCATCGAATACAGAGGAAAGATCGGTTGTTTTATCGGTAAAATCGGGATTGAGTGTTCCGTCACCAGACTTTTGGAAACGGTTCTGCTCTCCGACAAAACCGGTTATGATCTCGTATTGATTACCAAAAGTATTAATCAGTGAATTTAACTGGTCCTGGTATTCCTGCCGGTAATAGGAAGAATCTTTCCCGGCGGCAACAGATTCGGAATTATCGACAGCGAAAAGTAAAATGGGTTTATCTGTTTGCTTCAGGTTAAGCCGGACCATAGGCGCTAAAAAAAGAAACGCAATCATGGTCATGGTAATTCCCCGCAATAGGGCCATAACCCACAAAGAACGGCGTTCGAAAATAACGGACCTGTTTTTAAAATATAAGATTAACGAATAGGCAGCCCCTATCGCGACACAAACCAGAATGAACCACAAAGAATATTCGCTTAGAAGAGCCATTATTTAATTTTAGAGTGCAAAAATAGTAAAAATAAAGTTAATATTATCATAAGCAATGATTACTTTCTCACATAATGAGGCATTTCTTGCGGTAATTCAAGGGAAAGTTCGATATAACCCATAAATTCACCATCTTCAAACCATGGGGATTGGTATATCAGTTTCTTTATTCCGTTCTTTTCTATGGTATAGGCATTCACATTATGGTTATCCAGCATTTCCCTGAGCTTCAATTTAGCCGGTTCGGGATGGCAGTCGAAAAGATAATTTCCTATAATACTTTTTTCATCCTTAAGGAAAGTCTTAACGGATTTTTCATTCATTTCAAGTATTTTCCCATCTTTATCACAAATGGTAACCGCAAAAGGAGTTTCTTTCAAATATTTCATCATATTGGATTTAAACGTGCAAAAATAACGATTATTTTCCATCCGTATGACAGATCACCAGATGAGCATGCGCCGGTAATCAATAACAATAAATTTTACGAACACTTCCAGGCTTAATCTTCGGATTCTTCCGCAATAAAATCCTTATAGGCACTTAGTATTTTTGCCCTGGATAAAAAGCCTATGTAATGACGATCCCTGGTAATAACGGGTAAATTGAAATTATTGGTTTCGTTGAATTTCCTGATAATTTCTTCCCCGCTATCCGTATCATAAATATAGACTTCCGGCTGCATCATAAGATCCTTGACATGTATCAGGTCATAAAGTTCCTGCCGGAATATCACATCCCTGTGCTCATCCATTACCAGAAGCCCCGCAAAAAGTCCATCCGTATCCAGGACGACGAACAGGTTGCGCTTACTTTCCGAAATACTGTTGGTATATTGCCTGAGGGTAGCGTTAATCGATATCGTAGAGATATTCTTATCGACCAGTCTTTTCCAATCGATCTCCTGCATAGCGAATTTATCCTTGTTATGGGTCTTCAGTTCTCCCTGGTCAGCAAGCGGCTTGGTATATACCGAATGTTTTTCAAAACGGGAAGCCACAAGATAAGAGATAGAAGAAGTAATCATTAAAGGTATGAGAAGGTTATATCCGGTAGAGAGCTCGGCAATCAGGAAGATACCGGTTAACGGCGCAAACATAACCCCCGTCATGACTCCTGCCATCCCGGCAAGAATAAAATTCACGGTAGGTAAGCCTATACCAAAAAAATGATTCAGTACTTCGGCCACAAAAAAACCCAAAAAGGCGCCCACGAAAAGGGTCGGCGCGAACACTCCTCCTACTCCACCGGCCGCAGTGGTAAAGGCCGCAGCTACAACTTTTAATAATATGACAAAAATGATAAATAGAAAAAAGAAGATCCGGTAATCGAAAAGGTTAGACAATGGAGAATCTTCGAATAATTTCATCGCTCCTCCGTTGATCAGGACATTCAGACTTTCATATCCTTCGCCGTAAAACACGGGAAAAAGAAAAATGAGTCCGCCCAGCAGGGCTCCCCCGATAATAGCTTTTTTCCATTTATTCCCGATCTTTTTGAACCTTTTTTCTATATACCTTAACATCCTGAGAAAATAAACCGAAACAAAACCGGCCAGGATTGCCAATAGTATATAATAAGGTATATTACCCAAATGGAAAGAACTTATATAAGGCACGTTGAACATCACATTCTCACCCAGGAACAAAAGTGAAAGAACCGTTCCTGTCGCGGCTGATATCAACAACGGTAAAATGGCCACCGCGGTAAGGTCAAGCATTAAGACCTCTATCGCAAATACGATACCGGCGATAGGAGCTTTGAAAATGGCAGCCATAGCAGCCGTAGAACCGCATGCCAGTAAGAGCCGGGTATGCTTAGGCGGTAAATTAAAAAACTGGGCCAGATTAGAACCTACTGCGGAACCGGTCAACACGATCGGCGCCTCCAGTCCGACTGAACCTCCGAAACCCACCGTAATAGAACTGGCGATCATGGAAGTATATATATTATGCCTACGTAATTTACCATGACTACGGTACATGGATTTTAACGCAATACTGACTCCATGACTAAGGTCATCCCTCACGATCCGGGTGACGAACAACATGGTAAGAACAATCCCTATGAACGGAAAAGCGAGATAAAGATAATTGACCTCGGCACCGGGAAAAGCACGGGTTAAGATACTGGTAGTAAAATGTAAAAGGTTCTTGATAATAATAGCCACGGTGGCTCCGAAGATACCGGTAAAAAAACTCAGCAACAGTATCGTATTGGAAATACCGAGATGTTCTTTTATGTATCTTCTGGCCTTAGAAAGGTAAATTATCAATTTTCTTTTCAATGCTATGATTTTAAACGGCAAAAGTAGGATTTTTTTGCCTTACCGGCAAGATGTAATACTATGTATAGGAAAATAAAAACTGATTTAGTCCGGATTTATTTGTTTCCGGACAACTTTCCGGTTTGTTCTAATCCTGAAATCCTAAGAATATCATATCCCCGTCATTCTGAATATGAGAATATATAGATCCTTCACTATGTTCAGGATGACAAAATGTGAATTTTAGATTGAAACTTTATGTCATTCCGAGTGAAACGAAGAATCTGATTAACTCCATTAGATAAAGAATGTAAAACTGAAACGGCCACTTCGATAAACTGAGTGGCCGTTTCAGAAAACTTCCTATTCGGAAAGGATCGTAGATTTATCCGTTCCTTTATTTTTTATTATAAGGCTTATTATTAGGTCTTCCGCCATTATTGCCATGGGAAGATCTCGGAGGACGAGCGGGTCTTTCTTCTTCTTTGTAACCTTCCGGTTTAGGTAATAAAACCTTATGGGAAAGTTTAAGTTTACCGGTTTTTTCGTCCACGGCAATCAGTTTTACCTTAATCTCATCACCCACTTTCAACACATCTTCTACATTCTCCAGACGACGGTACGCTATTTCGGAAATATGAAGCAGACCGTCTGTTCCCGGGAATAATTCCACAAAAGCGCCGAAAGGCATGATGCTTTTTACTTTTCCATCATATATTTCCCCGATTTCAGGAACCGCCGTAATGGCTTTGATTCTTGCCATAGCTGCGTTGATGTCATCGATATTTGCCGCAGCGATATCGATCACACCATGGTCACCAACTTCTTCTATATTAATGATCGTATTGGTTTCACGCTGCATTTCCTGTATAATCTTTCCTCCCGGTCCGATCACTGCTCCAATCTGGTCGCGGGCGATAATCATTTGGATAATACGAGGTACGAACGGTTTATAATCCGGACGCGGTTGCGGCATCGCTTCCACCAGTTTATCCAGGATAAACAAACGGCCGTTACGAGCCTGTTCCAATGCCTGAGCCATAATTTCCGTAGTAAGACCATTCACTTTGATATCCATCTGACAGGCTGTGATACCATCGGCAGTACCGCAAACTTTAAAGTCCATATCGCCTAAGTGATCTTCATCGCCTAATATATCTGAAAGCACGGCGTAATTGCCGCTTTTCCCGTCAGTGATTAAGCCCATGGCAATCCCGGAAACATGTTTTTTAATTTTAACACCGCAATCCAATAAAGCCAGAGTACCCGCGCAAACGGTCGCCATTGAGGAGCTTCCGTTAGATTCTAAAATATCGGATACGATACGTACGGTGTAAGGAAAATCATGGTCTTCGAACGGAATCACAGGCTTAAGGGCACGATGGGCCAGATTGCCATGTCCTATTTCCCTTCTGCTCGCACTCATCATCCTTTTCACTTCACCTACGGAAAACGGAGGGAAATTGTAATGGAGGATAAAACGGCTGGAACCGTCTACCACAGCACCGTCAATAGTTTGTTCATCTAATTTGGTACCTAATGTACAGGTAGTCAGGGATTGAGTTTCTCCACGTGTAAAAATAGCTGATCCGTGTACCGAAGGAAGATAATCCGTTTCTGTCCAGATGGGGCGTATCTGATCCAGCTGGCGTCCATCGAGACGGACCCGGTCATTGAGGATCATAGCGCGTACGGCATCATATTGTACATCATGGAAATAACGTTTGGCCAAAGGTAATTTGGCATCTCTTTCTTCTTCCGGAAGGGTTTCAATAAATTCATCCAGGATCGCACGGAAACATTCGCTTCTCTCATGTTTTCCCACGAATGATTTCGCTACTTCGTAAACTTTATCATATAATTTTTCATTGATCAGCTGACGAAGTTCTTCATCATTGACTTCATGGCAATATTCTCTTTTAACCTGTGCTTTTTCGACCTTGGAAGCCAGTTCCATCTGGGCTTTACATTGTATTTTGATCGCTTCATGGGCAAAATTAAGGGCTTCCACCATTTCCGCCTCGGAAATCTCTTTCATTTCCCCTTCCACCATCATAATATTGTCTATCGAAGCCGCCACGATCATATCAATATCCGAATTGGCCAGTTCTTCCACAGAGGGATTGATCACCATTTTTCCGTTTATCCTTCCTACCCTTACTTCAGAGATCGGACCGTTAAAGGGAATATCGGATACGGCAAGTGCCGAAGATGCGGCCAGACAGGCCAATGAATCCGGCAGGTTATTTTTGTCTCCCGACATAAGTGTAACGATCACCTGTGTTTCAGCATGATAATCATCCGGGAAGAGTGGTCTTAGCGCTCTGTCTACCAAACGGGCAATTAATATCTCATATTCCGACGGACGTGCCTCACGTTTAAAAAAGCCTCCGGGAAACCTTCCCACAGCGGCATATTTTTCCTGATATTCAACCTGTAAGGGCATAAAATCTAGATTTTCAGCCGCTTCTTTTTTGCTGCATACCGTGGCGAGCAACATGGTATTTCCCATTTTCACTACCACTGATCCGTCAGCTTGTTTCGCCAGTTTTCCTGTTTCAATAGAAACGGTTCTGCCGTCACCTATATCAAATGTTTGCGTAATTCCTATCATTTTATTTTAATTTTTAGTATCGGTTACGTACCAACACTTTAGTAAATACAAAAAAAGGCAATTTCCTCAAATTGCCTTTTTTAGAGACGGGCGTACCGAAATTATTTTCTTAAACCTAAGGTTTTAATAATAGCCCTGTATCTTTCAATATCTTGTTTTTTCAAAAAGTCCAACATGCTTCTTCTTTTTCCCACCAGGATAATAAGCGAACGTTTCGTAACCAAATCTTTTTTATTTGCTTTAAGATGTTCCGTTAAATGTTTGATCCTATGGGTGAAAAGCGCTACCTGGCTTTCCGGAGAACCTGTATCGAATGCAGATTTACCATATTCTTTGAAGATGTTCTGTTTTACTTCAGGTGTTAGATACATAATAAAATTTTCTTATTTTAAATATTTCTGTTTTATTTTCGGGTTGCAAAAATACAAAAAAATCTAATTTGTTCATCATAACAATATTATTTTATAAAAAGAAAATTTGCATAAAGAAGTTTGTATTTTATTTCTTAAGAAAATTTAATTTATTAAATCAGAATCCGTATATCACCGTAAGCTAAAATTTTACGGTTGAACTTTCGACGGAATAAGTTGGTTAAAGAGGCTATTTTATTTCTAAAAGACTAATCCCGGTATTCACTTAAACTATGAAAAAGATGAAAACAGCAATGAAAACTATGGCATTCCTACTCCTTATACTGATCAATCCGCTTACGAGTGTGAATGCGCAAAATAAATCGGAAACTCCGGTAACCTATCAAACATTTTACGATGAACTTTCGCCTTACGGAACGTGGATGGAATATCCTTCGATCGGTTATGTGTGGCATCCGGATGTGGTAAATGATTTCAGGCCTTATCTGACCAACGGAAACTGGCAGTTTATGGAACAGGGATGGTTCTGGTCTTCCAATTATGATTGGGGATGGGCCCCTTTCCATTACGGGCGCTGGTTTTACGATAATAATTACGGATGGTTATGGTCCCCGGGTTATGACTGGGCGCCGGCCTGGGTAACCTGGGCAACCGTCAATGATTACTATGCATGGGCACCACTAACGCCGAAAGTGGACGCGGGCAGATCCTTTACCGGATGGAAGCCGCACGATTTTTATTGGAATATCGCTCATCCGCAGGATATCTGCCATAAAAATATTGCAGAAAAAGTAATTCCTGCCAGGGATATTCAGGATGAAATGCAAATGGTGTATATCCTCGATAATTTCGACGTAACCGTAAACGGACATTTTTACGCCAAAGGTCCCAATCCTTATGTTATAGCCAAATACAGCAACCGGAATATTAGTAATCTTCCTTTGAGGGATGTATATCAGGTGGCCCGAAACCTCAACATCGAACCCGATTATATACAACCCGTTACAGGACGACGAGCACAGCCTTTTGAATATAAAGGTATCGATGTAAACCAGGTTGCGCCGATCAGTAATATATCCGAATGGCCTTCCAATAACCGGAAAACTCAAATAGAGAATATTGACAATTTACCTGTAAAAAGCTCTTTCTCTATTAAATAAAATAAAGCCGGTCAGCAATGAATCAGCTAACCGGCTTTATTTATTCGATTTAATCATCGATCTCATAGAGTTGGTAAAGACCGTTGAATTTCAATTCCATTCCGTTCGATAACAATACTAAATATTTGGTTTCATCCCTCTCAATTTTCACGATCCGTTGATTGGCATGATTATTTAATACATAATTGGTAATCGGATCAGGTACAATAGTATGAGGAACATCGTTACTTCTCATTTCCACATCCGTCCAGTAACCGAATTTATCGAATTCCACTTCTGCTTCATTACCCACAATAGCTGTATAGGTAGTATCCCTGCCCGTATCTATCATTACATTGGAAACTTTGATCATAGGAAAATGCTGGCTAAGGAAATACTGGGAGTATTCCGGTAATTGTTCCAAAGGAATAATGGCGTGCTGACCTTTACCATATATTGAGGCTAGAACTAAACATATGAGGAGTATCTGTTTTTTCATTTTTACAATATTTTAACAATAATTTATAACAATATTCCCGGCTAATTGTTTGCATGATCATCAAGCGGTAACGGCCCGTATACAATAAAAAAGGGAGATTGCATTACGACAACCTCCCTGATATTAAAAAATGATGTTTTTATTCTTTGATAAACTTCTTGGTGACCATACCTTTTCCCGTTTCAAACCTGATGAAATAAATTCCGGACGAAAGGTCCTGGATATCCACGCCGTTAATATCGTTTAAAGGAGAAATGGTCCTTATATTTTTCCCGTATATATCAAACAGCGTAATTTGTTTTACTTTTACGTCGGGATCCGAAATACGGAATTGTAATTGATACTGTGCCGGATTCGGGAAAACGGAAATATTCCGGGACAAATCATATTCTTCCGTTCCAGTTATAACAAATTCATAAGCGTACGACCAGTCGCTGAGTCCTGTACCGCAAACCATTCTTACCCGTACCTCATAAGCCCTGCAGCCGTCCAGTCCGGTTAAGAGACAAGAATTTTGCCCGCAATCGGAAGTACAATTAATTTCCTGCCAATCTTCCCAGTAATCTGGTCCATCCCATGATACACGCCTGTGTTGAAGAATCCAACCTGTGGAAGAGCCCGTAGTGTTCCATGTAACCAACCTACTAAACTGCGGGACTTCTTCGGAAGGAGTGACACCGGTGATTACAGGAGGCGTACAGTTACTTTCTTCTATAACGCGAATGTTGTCCAGATGCAGATCCACATCGGCATTACCACCCGTGGATTCGCCATAGAAGGCAACCCTGATTTTTTCTCCGGCATAGGACCCAAGGGGAACAGCTACCATATATCCATGGTCTGGAATATTATTAAAAACAGAATCTGCAGTACCATTATTAGCCCAGACTACCGTGTTGGCTTCATTCCAGGTTTGTCCGTCCTCCGTCGCGATAAGCACCATAAATTTATCATTCGTATTACCGGTCGCCGGGTTCGAAGTTCCGTGTCCGGTCAATGCCAGGTCAAAATAGAGCACCGGAGTGGCCAGAGGTTCGATATCGATAACCGGAGTTGTCAACCAATAATGGGTATTACCTCCACCCAAATTCAGTAAAGCGTGGGCGCCTGCTAATCCGTTACCATCAATA
>CALECM010000017.1 GCA_937949745.1 uncultured Bacteroidales bacterium
ATAACGATAAAACCAGTAATGAAGAAAAGATAATGCGGGAAAAAGAGGATATTGCTATTCTAATGTTTGAAATTGTTAAAAACATGAACCAGTCTGACAATAGTAATACAAATCTCAATCATAAGTCACTTAATTAATTAGTCAATTGTTTCACGAGGAAAAGTATGAAAATGCAATACGATATTATTGTCGTGGGAGGTGGGCATGCAGGTTGTGAGGCAGCTATGGCTGCAGCCGGATTAGGATCCAAAACGCTTCTGTTAACTATGAATCTGGCTTTGATAGCCCAAATGTCCTGTAACCCGGCTATGGGTGGAATCGCCAAAGGACAAATTGTACGCGAAATTGACGCACTGGGAGGCTTTTCCGGAATTGTTACTGATCATACCATGATTCAGTTCAGGATGCTTAACCGTTCTAAAGGACCTGCTATGTGGAGTCCCAGGGCTCAAAACGATAAAACGGATTTTTCTTTATATTGGAAAAAAATATTGGAAAATCAGAATAATCTTGATCTGAGACAAGATACCGTCATAAGGTTATTAATAGAAAATAATGAAGTAATCGGTGTCGCTACGATACAAGGCCAAGAGATTTACGCGCAAAAAATTATTCTTACCAATGGTACTTTTTTGAATGGAACTATCCATATTGGAGAGGTTAATTTTCCCGGTGGAAGAATAGGCGAGAACGCCTCTTTCGGTATATCCGAACAAATGAAAGAAATGGGTGTTACCGTTAAAAAACTAAAAACAGGTACTCCTGTCAGGATTGACGGTCGTTCAGTTGATTTCGGTAAAATGGAGGAACAAAAAGGAGATGTAGAAACCGGTAAATTCTCTTTTACCGATACTCCGAGATTAACCGATCAGGTGAGTTGCTGGATGACCTATACCAATACTACAGTACACGAAATCTTACGGGAAGGATTTTCCCGGTCGCCCATGTTTCAGGGAAGAATTCAAGGCGTTGGTCCCCGGTATTGTCCCTCTATTGAAGACAAAATAGAACGTTTCTCGGAACGGGACCGTCATCTGCTTTTTTTAGAACCTGAAGGGAGTAATACCATTGAATATTATCTGAATGGTTTCTCTTCATCATTGCCTGAAAATGTCCAGATAAAAGCGTTACACCAAATCCCGGGATTAGAAAAGGCAAAAATACTTCGGCCGGGATATGCGATAGAATATGACTTTTTTGACCCTACACAACTCCATTTTACACTCGAATCCAAAGTCATCCCTAATCTTTATTTAGCTGGTCAGGTTAACGGCACTACCGGGTACGAAGAAGCCGCTTGTCAGGGGCTTATGGCTGGTATAAACGCTCATTTAAGTATATCTGGCAAAGAACCCCTGATACTAAGCAGGGCGGAGGCTTATATAGGCGTATTAATAGATGATCTTGTAACAAAAGGGGTGCAGGACCCTTACCGTATGTTTACCTCAAGAGCCGAATATCGGATACTGCTCCGGCAAGATAATGCTGATCAAAGGTTGTCTCCCATAGGAAATATAATCGGGCTTATTAGTGATAAGAGATTGCGTGAAATGGAGGCGAAATATGAAAAACAGCAGGAAATTATATCTTATTTTCAAACCCACTACGCTTTACCTGTGGAGGTAAATCTCTATCTCCAGAGCCGGAATACTCCTGAAATCACACAGCGAGTAAAATATGAAAACCTTCTTTTACGTCCTCAAATTACATTAAACGGCTTAAGAAAATATAGTACCGAAATCGATCCTTACTTAGAATCCATCAACGCTACGGAAGAGCATATTGAGAATGCCGAGATCCTGATTAAATATTCCCATTATATAGAAAAAGAAAAAGAAATAGCTCAAAAAATGGATCAACTGGATCATATAAAAATTTCACAGGAAACGGATTATTTTTCCTTTCCGTCCCTTTCTATGGAAGCGCGGGAAAAACTGGATCGAGTCAAACCGCTTAATTTGGGACAGGCATCCAGGATAAGCGGAGTAAATCCTTCAGACATTGTAGCATTAATGGTTTATTTAAAAAATCAACAAAAGTCAGAATAAAATTCACTTTTAATTTGCTGAAAAACAGTCTGTTATGATTTTTCTCGATTTTAAAGCCCTAATTTATAAACCTTGATATTCCAATATTAAAAATGGAAAAAAAGCTTTTAAATCAAATATTTTTTCGAATGAATTAAAAATGAGGGAGTTAGTTTTGTAGCCCCGCCGGGAATCGAACCCAGATTTAAAGTTTAGGAAACTTCCGTTCTATCCATTGAACTACAGAGCCAAAAAACGCTGCAAAGATACGATAAAAGTTCAATCGTTGTATTGATTCATCTCAAAAATTCTTTTCCGGAGAAAAAAATGATTTATAAAATTAATTCGGTTTTTTTTTACATTTTTGTAACATGAAAAAATTATGGCTTATTTTATGGGGTTGTCTGGTGATGCAGGCTTGCGGACAGCCTACTCTCAATCCACCTGTTAACGTTCTCCTTGGTTTCGTTTTTATGGACCATTATCAGGAC
>CALECM010000018.1 GCA_937949745.1 uncultured Bacteroidales bacterium
CATGTTCACTAATTCTTCAACCTTGTCGGATTGAAAATAAATCAGGTCACAGACGGGATATTTATCCTTTAATCCTGAAAAATAGGTATCGAAATCGACTTCGCCATAGATATTGATCTCCCGTGTTCCCAGGGATTTTAAATTCACTCCGTTAATAATGGCTACTTTCTTTTTCAAAATTTGAATTCAATATTCCGTTTTATTCGTAAACGATAATAAAAACATCTTCGTTCTTTTTATGCATTCCCATTTGCTCCCGCGCGTATTGCTCCAGAAGATTAGGATTCTTCAATAGGTCTTCCATGCGATAGGTATTGTTGATCTGGTTTTTAGTCTTCAGTATCTTGGATTCCAGATTATCTATCTGCCGGTTCAAATCACGGTGCTTGCTGAAATTATTATCTGAAAATAAAGCCAGATAGAGAAAAAACAGCACGGTCGTGATCGCGTACAAAGCTATAAAGAATCTCTTTCCGGTTTTCATTTTTATCAGTTTAAAACCATCATAAGGTTATAGAGATTACCGTGCATAATTCACCGAACGGGTTTCCCTGATCACGGTAATTTTAATTTGTCCCGGATACGTCATTTCATTCTGGATCTTTTTGGACAAATCAAAAGAGATCTGGTTGGCCTGATCATCCGATACTTTTTCCGCTCCCACGATCACCCTTAATTCCCTACCTGCCTGGATGGCGAAAGTTTTCACCACACCCGGATAAGTAAGCGCAAGGTTTTCCAGGTCATTCAACCGCTTGGTATATGCTTCCACAACCTCCCTGCGGGCACCGGGACGCGCGCCTGATATGGCATCGCAAACCTGTACTATCGGGGAGATCAGGCTGGTCATTTCCATCTCATCATGGTGGGCTCCGATAGCGTTCACCACTTCGGGACGTTCCTTATATTGCTCCGCCAGCTGGGCGCCATACAATGCGTGCGGTAATTCCGGTTCTGTATCAGGTACTTTACCTATATCATGTAATAAACCAGCTCTCTTAGCGATTTTAGGATTCAGTCCCAACTCTACCGCCATGGTAGCACATAAATTCGCTACTTCTTTAGAGTGTTGTAACAAATTTTGTCCGTAAGAAGAACGATATCTCATTTTCCCTACCAAACGCATCAGTTCATGGTGGATGTTATGAATACCTAAATCAATACAGGTTCTTTTCCCTATTTCGGCGATTTCCTGTTCCAGTTGTTTTTTGGTTTTGGCCACGATTTCTTCGATACGGGCAGGATGGATACGTCCGTCCGTAACCAGTTTTTGAAGGGATAAGCGTGCTACTTCGCGGCGTATCGGGTCGAAACTGGAAAGCAGGATAGCATCCGGGGAATCGTCAATAATAACATCGACGCCGGTAAGATTTTCAAGGGTACGGATATTCCTTCCTTCACGTCCGATAATCCGGCCTTTGATCTCATCATTCTCGATATTGAATACCGAAACCGCATTCTCCATGGCAGCTTCCACACCGGTACGTTGTATTGTTTTGATCACCACTTTTTTGGCTTCAAGGTTAGCCGTATTCTTTGCTTCGTCGATAATATCTTTTACCAGCACCATCGCGTCGGAACGGGCTTCATCCTGCATTAACTGGATCAATTGTTCTTTCGCTTGTTCTCCCGTCAGTTCCGCAATAGATTCCAGCCTGGCTTTTTGGATCGAAGTTTGCTTATCCAGCTCCGCCTGTTTCTGGTTACATGCTTCTAATTGCTTGTTAAGCGTATCTTTTAATTGATTATTTTCATTGACCTTCCTGTTAACATCCTCCAATTTCTGGTTCAGCACATTTTCTT
>CALECM010000019.1 GCA_937949745.1 uncultured Bacteroidales bacterium
TAAGGGGTTGGATTACCTATCGAATATTTTTGGGAATCGTAAAAGCTGAAAAAACCTGCCGGGATCGTAAATTCTCCCTGGGTTCTGGGAATAATGACATATTCGAAAGTCCGGGAGCCTGTTACGCCGGAGCCGGAAGTATTGATCTGGTCGGTTATTTTAGGTTCGGTAACGTCAAAATCTGCAGGAAAATTAATTTGAGGAGCTTGTATATGCTGGATATTCCCGCTCCCGGATATCGTAATGGTTAGGTCTGTGGCTTCATTGGCCTTAAGCTCAGTCCGGGTTAGATTGGATTTTAAATTGAAAGAGCCCACTAATCCGCTGAAATCCGCCGGTCTGTTGGCAGCCGGCAAAGGCTTTACCTGCAATTTTATACTATTGGATTTAAGATGCAGCCTGTAATCCTGGGACCGTTGTCCTCCTCCAAGGAATTGTTCCCAGGGGCTCCTGCTTCGCTGCGCCTGGTAAATAACACGTCCCAGGAAATCCAGTTCGAGCGGATTGATCACGATTTCGCCCGTCTTCTGTGGAAACTGTGCCATTTTGCGGATTTCGTAAACCCGGTAACTTTTCCCGTTCAGATTCTCACTCGTAGGCGCCGGTTCATTATTCGGGTCACTAAGCTCATAACTCCATAAACCGCTTTGCGAGGGTATATTTAGATTAGATTTCCTGAATCCTCCGTTAAACGTGTTTCCTACATATAGTTTATAAGTCACAATAACCTGTTCCCCTTCGTATACATTGGTTTTGGAAACGGAAGCCCTGATAAATACGTCGTTCTCATCGAGCGTAGGGGCGGAGGAAGTTGAGGATGATTGCCCCTGTTTTTGTTGGCCTCCGGGAGAAGCATCCACCACATTGACCGTCACGTTATTCGATTTTACCTGTTGGCCGTTCACCTTAAAAACAGTACTTGGAATCACCAAACTACCCTTCTTTTCGGCCTGGAGATAGTAGGTATATACATAGGAATTGGTTTCGGTCCTTTGTCCGTTAATATTCGTAGTGGAAGAGAATGCGCCCTGTAAAGGGCCGCCCACCACTTTAAAATTACTGAAATTGGTAGAAACAATGCCCGACGGTTTTTCATTCAGGGTAACCTTATATTCGAAGGTTTGTCCCACCTCCACGCGTGGTGGCGCCGATGCCGAACACGTAACCTGGGAATATATTTCGGGAACAAGGAAGATACTGAAAAGAAATAAAAAAAATAACCTGATCGATCCGTTTTTCGTATTCATATCTATTCCGTACTTATCATAATCGCAATAAACGTTGCAAAAATAAAAAAATTGTATTATTTGTCCGGACCGGCTCTATGGAGAAATCTTTATTTATTCTTAGGATGAGTGCAGTTCCGGCTGTACCCGTCCTTGAAACCTGATTAAATAATTAAAAGCGGTCCGGTAGCTAATTATTGACATATTCCGGTTAACAATTTAACATAAATGATTTCATCATAAGAATTTAATATTTAAACATGAAAAATATATTCTTATAAAAACGTATCCCGTTAAGACAATCGATTTTATTTTTTTGTAGTTTTGCAAAATGAAATACCTGTATGGCATCTTTTTTAAAATTATATAACGAAATAGAGTATAAAATAAAGCAGGCTGAAGTCCGTTTAAAAGAATACCGGCAGGATATTGAATCGGTGAGATCGCAAAACAGGCAACTGGCGGAAGAGAATGAAAGATTGAATGCCCAGGTCGCTGATCTTCAGGAGAAATATAATTTATTAACCATAACCAAAACCATATTAAAAAAAGAAGATAAAATCGAGACAAAAAAGAAAATTAATGATTTAGTGCGGGAGATTGATAATTGTATAGGCTTCTTAAACAATGACAATGGAAAATGATAATATAACCCTGAAACTTTATATAGCCCAGAGGCCGATAACGTTGACAATAAAAAAAGAATGGGAATGTTATTATAAAGAAGCGGAAAAAGTTATCAATGATAGTTTTCTTAAATTTGCAAAAAAATGGAATTATACCGATCACCAGGACTTACTTTCTAAGATATTAATTGATTTTGTGGTGAAATGGATTGAGAATGAAGAAAGGGTCAACGAATACGAAGAAAACCTCGTACCGATGATGGAGAAGTTGAATACGTTGGCAGGCTCCCTGGAGGTCGATAAATAAAAGTTCTTTGAAGAGTTATATCCCGCAATAGTTCAGATACGTTTGTTAAACTCAACATTAAACAAACGAAGGCTAGGCTCAGTTGCTTTAAGAAAAGGCCTAATTATCGCAAGATAAGGTTTATACCCGTGGAATTTCGAGAAGCTTTGGCTCCTTCACCGTGTGTATAGGAGTTTATCGAAACCCTATGGAACTTTGCGGGATTTTTATTTTTATCCAGTAACACAAACTAAACAATATATAATAACCATAATTTAAATGTAACCCAATTTATGAATATAATTTTAATACTCATCGGAATCATTGCCGGAATCGGGATAGGAGTTTTAGTCTCCCATACCTTATTGAAAAAGGCATTAACAAAAAGCAGCACCGAATTACTCAAGAAAGCGGAAGAAGACGCCGAACTGGTTAAGAAAGAGAAGATTTTACAGGCAAAAGAAAAATTTCTGCAATTAAAAAGCGAACACGAAAAAACCGTAAATGAGAAAAACCAACAAATATCGGTAGCAGAGAACAGGATCAAACAAAAAGAAAATGTGCTGAACCAGAAATTGGAGGATGTTAACAGGAAGGTCAATGAAAA